>CALDZJ010000056.1 GCA_937944055.1 uncultured Verrucomicrobiales bacterium
CTGTGGAACCCATATTTTCAAAGAACATTAGACCGGAAGACTGAGGAGGCCCGCTGATGAAGATTCATTCAAGCGAGCCTTTTCGAAGTTTTCTCGGTAGCGGCCGGTAGCGGCTGCTGGGGCGACCCTAATCATTTCGCGCCTCACGTCAATGTTTTCTGTGAGGGTTTTTTGGAAAACTTCTCTAACGCTTGATTTGAAAAGGGTTTGAGGGCTTATGAAAATGAATCGAGAGGGGGCAAACTCTCTTAACAAGAGGCGCTGATGTCGCTTTTCTATTCCAAGCTTGTCAGCTTTAAGCGTTTTCTTTTTTTCGAAAAACTCTGGTACGAGATTACTCGTACTTATTCAATCAAGTGATGGTAGCCTCGATCATTCGCAGGGCTTGGGCATTTTCGCGGACCGCGTGCACCCGATGGATCATGGCTCCTTTAAGGCGGGTGTGAGCGGTGAGGGCCTGCGTGGGGGCTTCTCTCCGGGACATCGCAGGGTCACCGAGGAGTGCTCCAATGAAGGACTTGCGGGAGAGGCCCATGAGAATCGGACGATGTTCGACTTGGTAATCCTGCACGCTATTGAGGAGTGCGAGATTGTGGTTTAGGTCTTTCCCGAAGCCGATCCCGGGATCGAAGACGATTCTCGATGGATCGATCCCTGCTGCGGTAAGAGTTAAAAAGCGTTCTTGGAAGAAGTCTCGCAGCTCGGTGATGACGTTTCGATAGGATGGGGCGGATTGCATGGTTTGGGGAGTTCCTTGCATGTGCATCACGACGATCCCGCAATCCGATTTCGCGCAAATCTCGATCATTGCGGGATCGCGAAATCCGCTAATGTCATTGACGATGTGAGCACCGGCTTGGAGGGCGGCTTTGGCAACTGCCGCTTTGCAAGTATCGATCGAGATCGCCACATTCTCAAATTTAACCAGCTCTTCAATCACGGGAATGACGCGGTTTAACTCCTCATCAATCGGCACGATCTGGGCTCCCGGGCGGGTGGATTCCCCCCCAATATCCAGAATATCCGCCCCTTCCGCGACGAAGGCCTTCGCCGCCCTCAGGGTATCGACGAGGGAAAGGTGGCGTCCGCCGTCTGAGAAGGAATCTGGCGTGACGTTTAAAATCGCCATGACGAGAGCTCGCTGATCCAGATCCCAGCGGAATGGCCCAGCCTCCCACCTTTCGAGCGTGCTTGCGGGGTCTCTTCCGGGGTTGCCTTCACTCATGAGATTCGCCATAGTCTCGCCCACACCAGCTCCATCTCAATGAAAAAACTCACTCGCTTACTGATCGTCCCGCTTCTCTTATGTGGCAATGCCTTGGCTGATGATGACCTTTGGGAGTCGAAGGGCCCTCATGTCCGCATCAAGCGTAATGATCAGGACGGATCCTTCGTCGTCTTCGAACGCTCGAAGGATGATCGCCGCCTTGTCAAAACGACGAAGGACCAAAATAAACAGATCAAAATGATGGCCAAATATTTCCGGAATCAGAAGGGCTTCCTCTCGGCTGGCCAGATCTATGATGGTCAAGGCACGCTGCTCTTTCGGGTAAAATATGGTTATGATCCAGAGACGGCTCAGCTCATCGCGGAAGACATGTTTGACGCCAGAGTGAAGAATTACTACCCGCCTTCTGTTCGCGATAAAGATGGGAACCGAGTCGAGATGCCGGTGCGCCGCGTTTACTATTTCTACGATGCGGATGGGAACCAAAGTAAGGCCATTTCACTGGTGCCCAACCCTGGGAAAACGGCGCAGGAGACTTTTGGGAAAACCCGCAAGACGCTCGATCTATACGGCGAGGAGAAGAACTTCGATTCTAACACCGCCACCAATCCGCTCAAAAATAACCCTTTTGAAGAGGAGCGTAAAAAGGGAGCGAAAGTGAAATGAACCCCGAGCGAGTCTTCCAGATCCTCACTGCCATCGGCCTAATCACAGGAGGATGGCTCTACGGCGACTATTGGAAAAAATCAACATCGGCGCGTGCTGAAACCGAGGAGGCCTCATCACTCCGAGCGGAAAACTCAGAGCTCGCCCTCCGCATCGACGAGCTGGATGATGAACTCTCCCGAGTGCGTGCGATGCTCTCAAAAGGTCCGTATCCGGTTCCAGATGATCTAGTCTCTTGGATCGAGCAAGACTACAACATGGTCTTCTTACGCCCTCCGAACGTCCGTTTAGCAAGCCCGGCCGCGATCCGTGACGTAGCTGAGGCGAACTTAAGACTCATCCATGGTCAAGATGGCTTAAAACAAGAGAACCTTGCTTGGGAACTGATCGGCCTGATCCCGAGCGGGCAGCGTTTACTCGGCCAAATGATCATGATTAACAGTAGCGTGAAAGGGATCTTTGACCTCACGAAAGAGCGGATTTTAATCTCCGAGGACTTTGATCCCCTCAGCGTTCCTGATCGCTCGGTCCTTGTGCGGCTCCTCGGCCAGCTGCTCTCTTTCCAAAACCACCCCGAGCAGGAGTGGGCGAACCGAGATGAATGGCAGGCCTGGCAAGCGGTGCACACCGGAGCGGCCGCTGCGCTCAGTGCCCGCTTTTTAAAGCGTAGCTACACTCGTGAAGAAGCAGAATACCAAGAGCCAGAGGCCAGCCGTGAACAACTCCTCAACGATCTCCCGCCGGCCGTGCAAGGATTTAGCAATTTTCCCTTCATGGACGGGGCTGACTACACAAGGTTCCACTATATTGACTCCCGTGCGAGTTATGCACAGATGTTTCAATCCCCCGCTAAAACGACGGCCGAAATCCTGCACCCTAATCGAGAGCCCATCCCCGCTCCCACGATTACTTTTCGGAAATCTGCCCAGACTTTAGTCTCGCGCAATCAGCTCGGGGAGCTAGGTCTACGCCTCTGGCTAGAGCCCTTTGCGGGAGTCATGGAGGCAGGCCCACTCTCGGAAGAATGGCGAGCAGATGCCTATGAAGTCAGAAGCCTAAACGAGCAAATCACCCTTGTTTGGCATATTGAAATGGCCACTGAAAAAGCGGCGCGCAGTCTCCATGCAGAGATCAAGCGCTCTCTCCTCACTCCGATTCGCGCCTTTCAAGAGGGGCGGGACATTCAAGTCTCACAATACGGAAAGCGCGTCACCTTCCTAAACTCACCAAAAGCACCGTGAGTTCTCAAAAAGTCATCTTCCATGGAAGGGTTCAAGGAGTTGGCTTCCGCTACACCGCCAAACAACTCGCACTCGGCTTCGACATCGTCGGCAGTGTTAGAAATCTCAAAGACGGGACCGTAGAGCTCCAAGTGATGGGAGAAGACAGCGAAGTCACAGAGTTCATTCAAGAAATCGTGGAAGAGTCAGAACTCGCCAGCCTCATCAAGGAGCACCAAGTCTTGGAAATAGACCCGCTCGAAAATTGCCAAGGGTTCCGCATCTCAGGCTAGGCGGACTCCGCCGACTCAACCCGTGAAAGATGCTGGCGATCCACCGCGGCAGGAGTCACTCGGGGACGCCCAATAAACACTGCGGGAGGACTCTTAGTCGTATTCAGAGCTCGTGAATTTCTCGGCAGAGCTACCGCTGAGACGTTTGCCTTCGTAAATCATGGAGAATTTTCCCCCGGTTTCCTCAGCAATGAGCTGGAGCTGGGCGGCCGGAGTGCCCGGAAGCTCAAAGGCAATCGTGTCGATGGGAATGCCCTCGGGGTTAATCTCAGACATTTCTCCTAAGACCGTCTCCGCATCAGTCGGTTCTCCATCAGAAAGGAGGTAGACAATATTAGGACGAGGCACCATGGAGAAGGCCATTTTAAGGGGGGGATACCAGTTGGTGCCTCCTTTAGCAGGCATGTTTTTTACCGCCTCGATGACGATGCCCTTCAAGTGTTGATTCGCGGGATACCAAGTGACCTCTGGCACCTTGCCCACTCCGGACCAGCCCTTCGAGTATTGATCAGGCCCCTTCGTGTCGATGGTCCAGCCAGTGGTCGAGAAGAAGATGACCGAGACGTTCATGCTGGCTGGCAGACTACTAATTGACTTCTCGAGTTCCTTCTTGAGAGCTGCGATGCGGGTCCCCCCGGTCTCGACGTCTGACTCCATGGAGCCTGAGAAATCCACACAAAAGACAACGTTGCGACCGCGGCGGTGACTGCCGAAGAATGTCGCTCCACCACCTCCATCCCCATCACCCTCCCCCGTGCCGAAGCCTGCGCCGAAGTCCTCCTCCATACCGAAGAGGCTATCAGGATTTGCGCTTTCTGGGATAGGGACAGAAAGTGGGCTAGATGCTTGCGCGGCAATGACCTTGGCCATGGAGGAACTCGCTCCGGGAGGCTTTGGCTGAGCGTTATTGGTGATCTCCTTCATCTTAAGCGGCGGATCTTTCTCAGGAGCCGGGGCTTGGTAACTGATGATCTGAGGGATCTCTTTTTTAACCGGAATGAGCGCGATGATCGCTAGGACCGCAAGGACGACCCCAAAGCCCAGAAAGGCAGTCACTGCGGCTTGGATGCCTTCTTGGCGGCGGCGGCGGGCATTGGCCATACGCACCGCCTGGGCATTTACCTCAAGCTGATCAGAATCTGTTTCAGTGACATAGATTTCACTCATAATCTTTCCGCTTAGATTAATGAGCCAGAAAAGAATGGCGAGGACATTTCACGAGGACTCGGAAGACGGGGCGAGCGCTTTCGGAAAGAAAGAAGCCCCACGGATGATCCCATGGGGCTTTTTCCCAATGAAGGGTATTTTAAAAGTCCAAATTCCCGAGGAGGAGCTAGTTCACTTTAAAGTGGAATGATGAGCGGGCCTCGCCAGCTTCCTTCCGAGTGTAGAGGGTCATTTCTTCTATTTTGCGGAAGGCCGCGAGGGCTTTCTCCATTTCAGGAAGCTTTTCCTTAAAGTCTTCTCGCTCGTCTTCACCCGGGAAGATCTCCTCAGAATTTTCTTTAAGAAGAGTGAGCCAGTGCTCGGCAAGTCCGTGCAAGGCTTTGAAGTCAAGACGACTATAAGCCCCTTTTCTAAGAAGGGTTTTTTTGGCCTCTTCAGGCTGTGCGGCAGCTAGCTTCTCACTCATCGCGGCGATGAGATTCTGCGAGGTGGAGAGGTAGAAGTGTTGCTCATTGAGCCCAACAAGCGGGCGAGCGTCTTCCGTCGTGTAGGGAATCTCGGTATGATAATAGGTGAAGCCTCCCTTTGTGGTCTCGAGGACTTCTTGCATCTGGATCTTGGGACCGTTCATCTTTTCAGCACTCGCTAGGAGCTTGGCGAGCGGTTTCTCCATGCGAGCCCATGCTTGGCCAAGTTTTGCACGATCAGTGACGGGAGTGATGTAGGCGATCCGCGGGATGCGGCCTTTCTGGAGGAGGGACTTCGGAAACTTCTCCACGGCGGGCAGAGTCCCGCGAGTGTCCACGATGAGAGCGCCTTCATCTCCGGTGCCTTCAGCCCATTCACCGCTGAGGGCTTCCCAAATTTCCCGTAACTCGCTGGCGGCAATCTGATCAAACATCCCGAAGGATTGACTGAAATCGTCATCGATTTCCATTCCGGAAACGCGCTCACCAATCAGATAAGCGGCTTGCCCCAGAGAGTCTAACATCTCGAAGAGTTCGCTCGTAAACTGGGGATTAGTACGAGAGTTACTGAAGTAGAGGAGATCCTCCATCTGGCTAAGACTCGCGAAAGCGTGTGGGGTTTCAGTATCGGTCAAAGGTAGGTTGCTGCCTCCGTGGGATTCGATTCTAAAGCCTTCTTCTAGGAAGCCGACGATCCCGCTGCGTTTGTAAGCGAGCATTTTATAAAGAGAGCTTTCCACGCTGGCAGCGTGTTCGAGGAGGGTCTGGATGTCCCGAGTGTCGCCGAAGATATCTGTCTCAGAGAGCCCGCTGCTGATCCCCCTCGCCATGGAGGCGATCGCTTCACCATTTTCACTGGCCTGCTTGAGCCCTTCTTCCTCACTAAAGATGAGAAGGCGAAGATCCTTCTCGGTGTAATTTTTGAGAAAATCGAGCTCGGGATGAGCGAGGAGTGAGTCCTCTGATTTTTCGATGATTTGAAAGCCATCCAGAGACCCACCAAGGTAAACGAAGAAATAATCCCCCTTCATGCCCGTAGCGAAGTGGACGTTCTTAGCCTCGACCGCCTTCAAGAAGCGGTCGGCATAAGCCTCGGAGCCGAAAGCCTCGATCATCTCTTCACGGCTATTCTCAGCCGCCATCGCCGCTAATTTTTTACCCACAAGGGTGATTCCGCCGAGCTGAATCTCCCCTTTTCTAAGGTCGATCTCCTCCAGAGGCAAAGCCGGATTGATGAGCATCATGAACAGGCCATTCAGCATTTCAGCGAACTGCTCCCTTTGATCTCCATCACTCACCTTAAAGCCGATGGTGATGGGAGGTAGTTCCAGTTTCTCAAAAGCGGCGAGGCCGTCCTTGGGGTCTCCGATTATCCCCGCGATCGTCTCCATCGCGGATTCATCTTCTTCGTCTGAATCGATTTCTCCACTAGCTAATCCAGCGAACATTTTAACCATCTCCTTCATTTGATGGAAGTTGGAAGACTTGCTGAGTTCCGCGAAGTGAGCACCTTGCTGACCGCTTCCGTCACCGAAGGCGACGAAGATCTCCTCGCCAATGAGCCCTTTCAGCATGATGAATTCTTCTTCCGTCTCCAGCTCTTCAAGGGACTGCCCTGAATTAGCGAGCACTTCGATTAGAGATTTACCGAACTCGCTTTTGGCGATGCGTTGGAAAATGTCATCCGCTCCCATGAAGGAGAAGTAGCCCTCGGTGTTTTTTGGAAGATGAGCCGCGAAACCAAGTTTTTTGGCCATCACATTCAGATCTAGATCCGCAGCGAGCGCGGGGGTGGTGGCAGCCCCATTTTCGGCAAGCTTCGCAGGAGCCTCCTCGTCCTCTACTTGAGTAGGCTGGGTGGCACGGTCTGCCCAAGAAGGAAGGATGAGAGCCCCGCCGGTCAGAAGGGGGAGAAAGATGCTTTTTAGTTTCATGGCTGATTCGTGTGATAGCTGAAAAAAAGGAACCTGATAATTATAATTCTTAAAAGAAATTCTAGGAACTCGCTGACAGCAAAGGCGACCCGCTTTTATTCTACGTCCTCTATCAAAACAAAGCTGAATTTTCCCCGCCCGCTTTTCCCAAAATTCCCAATGTTCTGAATGCCTATCTATCGTTCCCAAAAGCATGCCGGGAAGGCTTCGCAAGGGTAATTGACGCTTTTTTCATTCATATCTGTTGCAATTTTCAGGAATTTGTGAAACTTAGGGGGTGTCGATGACAATCAATCGCGAAACCGTAAACCCAGACCTCTTCCCTTTCGATCTCGTTCGCCCCCATATCGAGAAAATCGAAGCCCAAATTCGTAAGCAGGTCCGGGACTTTGACCCCGGAGTTGAACCCTACATGGAGTATGTCTGTGATACGAGTGGCAAGCGCATCCGCCCCGCCCTCGCCATCCTCACCGGCGGCGCTACCGGGGAACTGACTCCTGACCACCTGAACTTAGGGGTGATTCTAGAACTCATCCATATGGCGACCCTTGTTCATGATGACATCATTGATGGAGCCACGACCCGCCGCCAAGTCCCAACCGCCAATGCCAAGTGGGGAAATGGAATGGCGGTCTTACTCGGAGATGCCCTCTTTTCTCATGCTCTGAAGCTCTCTACCGAATTTGACAATCAAGAGCTATGCCGCGCCATCAGCCTAGCCGCTCGCGAAGTTTGCCAAGGGGAAATTTTACAAACCCAGCGGCGCTTTGACCTCAACGTCACAAAGAAGGATTACTTCAAAATGATCGAAATGAAGACGGGAGCTCTCTTTGCAGCGGCCTGTCAGCTAGCGGCAATGATCTCGGAGAGCCCTAAGACCGTCAGCGATGCGATGTACGATTACGGGATGAAGCTCGGAGCGGCCTACCAGATCTATGACGACGTGGTCGACCTCATCGGTTCAGAAGATCAAATCGGCAAAACCCTCGGAACGGATCTAGAAAAAGGAAAACTCACTCTTCCAATCCTAAACCTCCTAGAAAGAGCAAATCCTAAACAAAAAGAGCAACTCTCAAAACGCATCATCGAGCAACAAGCACTGGATCTCCCCGTCTTAGTCGGCATCGCAGAATATGAAGGCGCAATGGCGGAAGCTCTAGAAACTGCGACTCGCTTAGTCGCGGAAGCCCGCGGAACGCTCGCTCTTCTTGAACCTTCAGAATTTACAACCGCAATGAACAACATCACCCTCTTCGTGGACCAGTTGTTACAAGGCTGCCGCTAAATTCATCACTTTATGGACGACATTAAAATCACCATCCAAACCAGTAAGGGAGACATCGCAATCACCCTTTTCCCTGACGACGCCCCCGTCACCGTCTGCTCATTCCTCCACTTGGCATCTCGTGGATACTATAATGGCCTGAACTTCCACCGCGTGATTCCGAACTTCATGATCCAAGGCGGATGCCCCCTCGGCACCGGCACCGGGGACCCCGGCTATAAGTTCGAGTGCGAGTGCAAGCCACACCGTAGGCACGACAAAGCAGGGATCCTCTCAATGGCGAACGCCGGGCCAAACACGAATGGCTCGCAATTCTTCATCACACATTGCCCCACCCCCCACCTCGATGGTAAGCACACCGTCTTCGGAGAAACGACCGAGGGCCAAAGCGTGATCGACTCCATCAAAGTCGGCGACAAGATCACCGAAATCATCATCCATGACTCCACCGAAGAGCTCTTCAAAGCCCACGAGGACCGCATCACGGACTGGCTTATCTAAGCCGCCCCACTAAGAGCCCTCCCCTCTTTGAGAAAAAATCAAAGCCCGCCTAGTCACAGACTACGCGGGTTTTTTCTTTCTCTCGTCCCTACTGCTGTCCCCGAGTCGGAGCGGGATTAGCCTTCAAGATCTTCACAATCTTCAAATTCTCGGCGTCACGGATCATAAATGAGCGGACGACCAAACCCACCTTGGTGATGAAATCCGGCTCCTCTGATTTTTCTTCCATCGCTTTTTTTTCAGCCTCATTCAGGTAATTTTTCCACTGATTAAGAATACTGCTGTGCGCATTTTTAACAGCCTTCCCACCAAAGCGCGAAAAGACAGGGCCGCTATAACGAACCGCATAATCACTCCCCACCTCATTCACGACAAAGGCCGGACTTTTCGCACACTCCACCAGCGCGCGGCGAGCCTCCGCCTGCGGATCCTCACACGGCTCCGTAATGATCACAACAGTCCCCGCTTCAAAGATCACGAAACTCCGAGTCGGCGTCACATCCTGAATAATCACCCCGACTAAGCTGGCGATCTCTGGCACCATTTTCTCGATTTTGTCAGGGTCACTTGCATCCACCTTCTCCCTCAGTACCTGCGCAGAATAGCTCCGGTAAACCCCCAGACTCACGATCACTAAACCACAAAGCGAAGCTAAGATCAGGCACACATAAATCAGACCTCGATCACTAAAATTACCCCGTAATAGGGCGCGACCCCGCCTCCGCGAGAACCGGTCTGTGTTGAATGAACGACCTTCCACACTTGAAAAATACAAGAAAACAATCCTTTGACCAGTCGTGAGATTAGGGAAAACCTAAACTCACAAAACAGAACCCTCATCCCCATCAGCAAGCGCTCACTCACTCACGCTCTTGATGCTCACGGATATGCAAGATGAGGTCTCCTCCTGTCTTCGCCAGAACGAGAACCAAAATCAACCACACTGGGCTACCCGCAGATAAGACGGCCATTCCGCCAAAAACAATCGTGACATGCAGGATGACGATCCGCCGATAGGGCAAGAACATCACTTTCCCCAGCGTCAGCCGCTGCGCCTCTCCCCGCCCATGGTAGTTCAAAAAAAACGAGACAAGGTGACTCCCCAAAAAGCCCGCGACAAGAAGCTGCTGCTGCTGCAAAAAATTCAAAGCCCCCTCCAAGGCGGGCACGAGAGATGAGCCTGCATTGCCTCCCCCCTCCCTGAGAAAATCCCCAAAGACAAACCCAGCGTGCCCGTAACAAAAAAAACCATAATGCACGCAAAAGAAGAGCGACATCGCAATCTTCTGAGCCGCTCTCGCCGACTCGTGACGATTTGTCAAAAGCCGAAGCAGCGTAATGAAGCCAAAGGCAAGATTCTCTGCCCAGTAAAGATGCAGGATATTCGCGACATCCCAGCCCCGAAAGATCACCCCCCAGAGCGGGATGAAGTTGACCAAAATGAGCGCCAGCACTGCGGGCCTTCTCAACACCGACCAGCCCTCTAACATTGGCGGCTCAGGCTTATTCACTTTTCTTCTTTGCTTCCGCCGCCATCGCCTTCTTCGTGGCCTCCACTGCCTCAGCAGGGACAAAGCGGAGCACCGTTCCATTGATGCAATAGCGCTTATCCGTGGGTGTACTAAAGCCCTCACCTTGGAAAACATGCCCGAGGTGACCATCACAAGTAGCACAGCGGACCTCGATCCGTCCACTCCCGTCGGTCTCCATAACCGACTTCACATTCTTAGTATCTGCGGGATCATAAAATGAAGGCCAACCACAGTGGGAATCAAACTTCTCCTTCGAGGAAAAAAGCTCCGTGTTGCAGCCCACACAAAAGTAAGAGCCGCCTCCTTGTTTCTTAAACTCCTGATAAACCTTCCCATTCGAACGCTCCGTCCCTGATCTACGTAGAATAGCATACTGCTCCGGAGTGAGACGCTTCTTCCACTCCGCATCTGAAATTTTGCTAACTTCTTCTTTACTCATGGCTTTCGGGAGCTCCTTAGCGACCGGCATGACCGGATCTCTCTTCTCTTGGGCATAGACAACAATACCCAAAACGGCGGCTATGACCATGGAAAGAGTAAGAACCTGTTTCATCATACCGGAGCCTATGGCGGGATCTTCATTTCGTCAAATTTGAGCTCGTAAAGAATGGGAGATTTATCCAATGCCCGAAACCCCCTCAAAAAAAACATCCCGCCCGCGAACGCAGCCTGAATCAGCCTTCCGCGTTGCCTTTCCCGCCAGAGCACCCCAAGCTCTGAGCGATGAAAATCCGCCGCCAAACTCTCATCGTCGCAGGCATCGCCCTCCTCGGCCTTAGCTTTTTGGTCATCGGGGTTCTTCACCAATCAGAACCCATCAAATATTACGCCCACTCGCTCCGGCACTGGCAAGAGGCTGACTCAGTCGCCGGTTATCCCATCGCCATCGGAGGCAGTGAGAAAGAAGGCACCGCCCAGTTCATCACCACCGAATTCCAGCCAAATCTCAGCACCATGTCACCCATGGAGCACCTGCGCCTCCCAAGCGCCCGGGGCTTTCAACGCTTCCCCGCTGGGCAAGCCCGCGCCATCAGCACCGGACTAGTCCTCTATACCGGAGACCCCGCTGGCTACGCTGGACAAGCCGTCCTCCTAGGCCACCGCCTTCCAGATGGCCGCATCATCCAGAGCTTCTACAGCGGCCTGAATAAGATCACAGTCAAGGTAGGCCAGCACGTGCCACGCGGAGCCACCCTAGGCGAGGGGCACATCACCCTCGAACTACGAGAAGGCGTCGCCATTGACCTTGCTAAAGAACAAATCGCCGAGCATATCCTCAACTCTGAAAATAACCCAAACGCCCCTAACCGACTAGATCTAGAGGCATTTTTTAACGAACACGGCCTCCGCACTCCCCTTCCAGATCCCCTCAGCCTCATTCAGGAGAACGAGGCCGCAGAAGCTCGCCGCAAGCTAGGGCTCGAAGAATAAGCTACAATTGCGACTCCAGAAACCGCGCGAAAAATCGCTTATAACCAGGCTCTAAGACACTCCCTAAATTCACCAACGTAATCTCCCGACTCTCCCTCAAATCCCGACGAAACATCGCCACCTGCTCAGCCGCAAAAACCCGAGAATCAACATGAAGATTCAGCTCATCATTGATAAAAAAGCTACGATCATCAAGATTCCCAGACCCCACAATACTGATGCGGTCATCCGCGACAAGAAGCTTACTATGGAGCATCGTCCTCTCATACTGATAGAGCTTAATGCCCGCTTCGAGCAGCTCCTGCCAATGGTTCTGTGAAGCCCAGCGCGTCGGCTTCGAGTCAATCAGATGATTAGGAACCATGACCTCCACCCTCACCCCACGCGCCGCCGCACGCCGCAGAGCGCTCCGGAAGTCACGATTCGGAATAAAATAAGACTGCTGTAAAACAAGCGACTCCCTCGCTCCATTGATCGTAGCCAAGACCCCATGGGCAAGCGGATGAGAACCATCCCAAGGACCATCATAGACCACCTGCAGCGCAGTGTCTCCCACCCGCTCCAGAGAAGGAAAGTACGAAGAACCTACGAGTTCCTCTCCAGCTAACTCACGCCAATTCTCAGAAAACGCCTCTTGAAAACGAGCGACCGCTGGCCCCCTGATTTGATACTGAGTATCACGCCAATTCATCGGACCTCTCGCATCCCCAGTCCAAGCATGCGCAAAGCCTGCACCCCCCGTAAAAGCTTGCTCTCCATCCACCACCAGAATCTTACGATGGGTTCGATTATTTGAGTAGCGCGCGCGGAGAATATTCACCGGATGATAAAAATACAACTCCACCCCCGCCGCCTTCATCAACGCAAGATTACGCTTTCCCGCCTTTGCCGAGCCGACCTTATCAAGAATGATTTTCACCGGCACCCCCGCCCTCGCCCTCTCCGCAAAAGCCTTCGAAAAATCCAAGGTGACCTGCGCATCCACAAAAGCAAAGGTCTCCAGCGTAATACTCCGCCGCGCCCCCTTTACTGCCGCAAGCATCGGCGGGAAGAAGGCATCGCCATTCGCAAAAGTCCTCACCCTGTTCCCAGAAATCCATGAACTGCGGCACACCTTAGCCAGCTCCTTTGGAAAAGCCCGCGAGGAAATCGGAGTTCCTAAGCCCACCGTCGGATCAACCTGAGAACTAAAACACGACACCACCGCCAGACTCGCCGCACAAACAAACCCCAAAAGGAGTCCCCTAGCGGCCTTCCGCAATACGCTCAGCGAGAACTTCAGGAAGGCCAGCATCACGGATTTTTTGCTGAGTAGTAGCAATGTCATATTCCACACGGCGGAAACTCACCGTAGAAGTCGAAAGATCATAAATCACATAGCACGCCCGCCAATCACCATCACGAGGCTGCCCGACCGATCCCGTATTCACAAAATACTTCGTCCCTGGCTCAATCACAAACGACTCAGCCTCCACCTCAGAGACCCGAGAGTCTCTTACAAAAATACGCGGCACATGCGTATGACCATGAAAGCAGAGATTCGTGAATTGATAAGAGAAGTTCGACATCGCATCGAACTTATTGGTGACATAATTCCAGGCCTGAGGCTGATCGAGCGTAGAGTGCACCACCGTGAAGTCCTCCACCTGCCGCACCATCCGGAGAGTCCGGAGCCAGTCCCGCTGCTCTAAGCTGAGCTGATCACGTGTCCACTCCAGCGCCGCCGCTGCCACAGGATTCATACTCTCTAAACTATGCTCACCAGAAGCATCTTCATCATGATTCCCCTTTACTACCGGCCAGCTGCTCGTCCGAACGCGCTCTAAACATGCCGCCGGATCCGCATTATAACCCACAATATCACCCATACAGACATGCTCCGTGCAGCCCTGCTCAGCAGCGTCTTGTAAGACTGCTTCGAGGGCCTCAAGGTTGGCGTGAATATCTCCGAAAAGGGCAATGCGCATAACGCTAGAGAGGGGGGGGCAAAGACAGAAGAATTGCGAGTCAGTCGCAGAGTGTAAAGGTCAGATTTTCAAGAAAACCTCACAAGATTAGCAAAAAATCACCGTCCCACACCCTCATTCTCCTCCCTTCTTCATCCAATCTGGAAGAATCGTTTTCGGCTTATCCACCTCCCGCCGCCACTTCTCCGTATGAATCCGCCTCGTCGTCTTAGTCACAAAAGGATTCAGCTCATCCGGAACATTTAACTCCACAATCAGCTTCCGTAAGATCCCATCAATATCACCCGCATAAAAACCCTCCTCTAAAACCCGCTGACGGTAATTATAAAGATCTTGATACGCTTTTTCCGGACTCGGAAAAGCCCCCTCCACCGTCGGCGCTAAGCGAGATGGCGGGAGCTCAGGGTTCGTCGCTAAGACCACAAGCAGACATCGGAAAGTAGGCACCATGATATGCCGCCGGTCCTCAGAAATAAGCCTAATCGCCTCCTCATACGCCTCGATCTCTCTTCCCGGAATACGCGCCAAGGTAAAGAGATAACGACGCCGATGCACCGGATTAGGCGAGTCCTTCGCCATCTTAAAGGCCTCCGCCGCACGCTCGTAATCAGGCCGCTTAAATTGGTTCGACCATAAGGCGCCGATCTCAAACCACAGAGTCTTTGAATCCGGTAAATACTTCAGCCCCTTCCGATAAAAAGCATCTCCCGCCTCGATAAAATCCATCTCCATGATGCGCCGCCGCGCTGGACTAAAGTCCCGATTAGACCGCGCCCAAGACGCCGCATTATACCCGATGTGCCAGCCCCCATGGTTCCAGTAAAACTCATTATAAGGATCAAGCGTCGTGATCACCTCATAATCTTTCTTCAAATCATACCACTCATTCTCCTCAAAATTCCCCTGCGCCTTAAGCGTAAGCATCGAGGCCATCACCGTTCGTAAGCCCCCAAACACTCCCGCCAAACTCGTCTGCCCCATATCCCCCCAAGTCGAAGTCGCAATACGAGGCTGCACAATCCTCCGCTCCCGTAAATCCTCCGTAAACCTCTGCTCAATCGGCATCCGTATAAACCCCGTCAGCCCCAGCGCTCCCGCAATCACACCTAAGTTACGCACTGTCTTAAATACACTCACGCCATCGAAAAATTAAAATTCCTTATCCGAGAAAACGAACCACGAAAGCACCACATAAATCCCAACGTAAACCGCACTCAACCCGAACAAATGCCCCATATCAGAATACAAAACATCCTCCGCTCGCGCGGCCGCATCAGAGATCGACTCAAAGAGTTGGAAGTCCGGGAAAATCAGTGAAATCAGAGTCCCCACAATCTTATCAGCCCAGCTTGGCGCCTCCCCAAAGGTCGCATCATTAAAAAGACCATCACGGGCAATCGATTGAAAAGACCCAATGATCCAAATCATCACACTCGTCGCGATTGTAAAAAGAGTCGACGTTGAAAAAGTCGAAATCAACAACGCAACCGCCGCGATCACACAAGCCTTTAGAAAGTGAGAAAGCACCCCAAATTGTAAAATCATCGTCGGCCCATGCGCCGCCATCTCAGCCCTCCCCGCCGCGATCTCACGCTCCGGATAACCAATCTTCGTCATATACTCCGTCGTCTGCAGCAGCTTCTCCTCAGTCCGGAAATGCAAAGTCGTCACCAACAACACATCCATCACCAACATCGCAACAAACAAGACCGCAATCACCCCAAAGAGCTTACCTAGCAAATAATCCAACCGAGGCACCGGCTTACACAAAATCGTATAAAGTGTCCGATCCTCAATATCTCCCGGAATCAACAACGCAGTCGCCACAATCGCAAAGAGCGAAGTGAAAAGCATCATCGTCCCCAAGCAAATATTCTTATGCATTCGCAGCTCCTGCTCCGGCATCAGAGCCTCCGGCCCCTCAAACCAAACCGCATCGAAAAACTGCAAACCGAGGAACAAAAGCGCAACCGGAGCCAAAAAGTAAAAAATCTTCATCCGCACCAACTGCGTCACCGTACTCTGCGCGATGATCAAAGCCCGGCGAGGAGAGAATAAAGAAGTAGAAGAACTCATAATCAATTACTTAAGAACGCGCTTCACCACCTTACGACTCCGCACCAGCCGACCTTTGCCCGACTCCTGCCTTTGCGTTTCTTTGAGAAACAAACTCTCCAAAGTCGTCCGGGCTCGCCCCTCCGAAACCAAATCAGCCCCATAAGTCACCTCCACCAGCGTGCGAATCTGCTCCATCAAATCTGCAGAAGCATTTTCTAAAATCAGCTCAGTCCGATCCTCCAGCGCGATCAAATCATCAAGACGTCCCTCATTCACCAAAACACCCCCATGAATAATCCCCACCCGATCACAAATCTCCTGCACCTGCTCCAAAAGATGAGAACATAAAAACACCGTAATGCCCCGCTCCTTCAAAGTCAGAATCAAATCCCGAATCTCGCGCGACCCCGTAGGATCCACCCCCGCTGTCGGCTCATCCAACACCACCAAACGTGGATCCTGCACCAGCGCCTGAGCCAAACCAATCCGCTGAAGCATCCCCTTGGAAAACCCCTTCAAACGGCGATCCCGCGCATCCTGTAAACCCACCAACTCCAACATCTCCTCAATCCGGTCCCTCAACGCCCGCCCCCGCATTCCACAAAGACGACCGTAAAAACGCACCGTCTCAGCCGCCGTCAGATGCTTATAAAAATAAGGATTCTCCGGCAAAAAACCCACCTCCCCTCGCGAGTCCACCTTCGTAGAATTCTTCCCAAAGATCGCACAGCTCCCTGAAGTCGGAGCCACCAAACCGAGCACCGCCTTCATCGTCGTCGACTTCCCAGACCCATTCGGCCCGATGAGCCCGTAAACCTCACCCGGCGCAATCGAAAGCGAGACATCCCTCACAGCCTGCACCTTCTTTCCACGGAAAGGCCCCTTAAAATCCTTCACCAGATTCTTAACATCCACTGCTGCCGCTTCGCTCATCGTCCCCCCAATCTAATCATCTCCCGCCAAGGTGCAAGACAGGGGAATGAAAGATCATCCAAATGATCCCCGCCCCACTTCAGCTCAGTCCTCAAAAAAACCACCTACCCCCTCATCACAAAAAACCCAGATCCACCGCCCGTCGCAGAAGCGTCTCCCTCCCGCCCATGATGACTTGGCTTCAATTCTTTCTCACGAGCGAGGGCCTCACGATAATTCTTCGCCATCTCCTTCACAAAGGGCTCACCTCCCATCGCCACACCACTCGTGAATGAGTTCACCCTCTTCCGCAAAGCCTCTGCCGGCCTCACCAGCCCCTCCTGCTCGATCACCTTTGCTCGCGCCTCCAACTTCATTCCCCGCTGCCTCCGCTTCCCTTTCCCAAGCGACCTTGCATCCGGCTCCACCTCCACTCCTTCATCAAACAAAAAGAGCCGGTAACGCGCCACCGCTCTCTCCTCCCAAGAATCCTGCGGAAGATTCAGAGCCTTACACAAACCCCGCCGCGCTTGCCGA
>CALDZJ010000057.1 GCA_937944055.1 uncultured Verrucomicrobiales bacterium
CCCATCGCCATTCGTAACGTCATCCACTACCTCACCGGCGTCCTTTCTCATCAAAAAACCCTCAATCATGAGTTCGACATCGGAGGCCCAGACATCCTCACCTACCGCCAACTCCTCCTCGGCTATGCTAAAGCCCGCCACCTCAAGCGCCTCATCATCCCCGTCCCCTTCTTCACCCCCGGCCTCTCCGCTCGCTGGCTCTACCTCGTCACCGCCGCCAGCTACCCCCTAGCGAAGTCACTCGTAGAATCTCTCGTGAACGAGACCATCTGCAAAGACACCCAGCTCCACCAACTCGTCCCCCAAGACCTCCTTAGCTACCAACAAGCGATCGATAAAGCCTTCGTCCGCATCGCACAGAACAAAGTCCCCTCCTCATGGTTTGACTCCCTCGCCTCCGGCAAGCTGGACCCCGCCTTTCTCCAATCCGTCCAAGTCCCCTCCCACGGGGTCCTCTCTGATCGCCAAAGCGTCCCACTCACCACTCAGCGCACAGCCGCCATCACCGCCGTCTGGTCCCTCGGTGGCACAGAAGGATGGCCCTCCATGAACTGGGCTTGGAAACTCCGTGGCTGGATCGATCGCCTCGTCGGCGGCACCGGAATCCGTCGAGGTCGTCGCCACCCCAGCGAGCTCTTCCCCGGAGACGCCCTAGACTTCTGGCGAGTCCTCCTCGCTGACCAGAGCGAAAACCCCCACTGCGCTCGCCTCATCCTCGCCGCCGAGATGAAAATGCCCGGTGAAGCTTGGCTCCAATTTGAAATCACCCAGGACCAACTCATCCAGACCGCCACCTTCAGACCAAAAGGCCTCCTCGGCCGCGCCTACTGGTATGCCGTCCTCCCCCTCCACCGCATTCTCTTCCCCCAAATGGCCAAAAAACTCGCCTCAGGAAAACAACCCAAAAAAAAATGAACTATTCTAGACAAATCCAGCCGCCCAGAGCGTAATTATAAGCGTAATGAAGAAAAACACCCTGATAACCATCGCCTCCATCGCGCTTCTCGCCACCGGCTCGGCGCGCACTTGGACCAGCGCTGATGGCTCCAAAACCTTTGAAGGAGAATTCATCTCCTGCTCTGAAGACAGCATCACCGTGAAACAAGGACTGAAAGAACGGACTTTTAAACTCGCCCTCCTCTCACAAGAAGACCAAGAATGGGCTAAAGCAGAAGGCATCAAAGTCGCCGCAGCCGCTGAAAACGCAGAAGCCGCCGAAGAATTCGCCAATAGCAAATTCGGAAAAGCCTTTCGTAAGCTCAAAAAATTAGACGGTAAGCGCTTCGCGAAACATGAACTCGGCGGACCTCCAAAGCTCTTTCTCCTCTACATCTCAGCCAGTTGGTGAGGACCTTGTAAATCCGGCGCCCCGCAGTTAGCGGAGCTCTACAACCAACAAATCGCCAGCAACCCAAACCTCGAGATCGTCCACCTTTCACTCGATCGTAGCGAGGACGATGCCGCAACTTGGGCTCAGTCATTTAAGCAACCTTGGCCCATCATCATCAATGAGGACATCGATCGCGAAACCCTCCTAGAACCTCACTTCCCAGACGGACGCATCAGCCTCCCCACCTACCTCCTCGTAGATCGTGAAGGCAAGGAAGTCGCCCGAGGAAAGAACGCCTCCTTCGCAGCAGCCAAAATCGAACAAGGCTAACTGCTCCCCCTAGAAAAATCAAAATATCAGCAGCATCTACGATCGCTGGATGCTGCTTTTTCATTCCAATTTTAAAACACAACTCTCTCAAATTCACATGCTGAAATTTCTCATTCCAATCGTCCTCACCTCACAAGCCTTAGCTGAACACGGCAGCACCAAGGCATGGTCCGAACAGATGACGAAGCTCTACCACCAGCAGGCAGCTCAAGTCCCTAACACCCAGCTCCCCCACCGCTGGTCTGAAAAAGCAAAACAGCTCCTCTTCCAGGCTAATCTCGATGGCTCCACCAAAGCTTATCAACTCGAACTCCAATCTGGAGAAATCACCGAGGCCCCCTTTGACAAAAATCAAAAAAAATCAATCGAAGCAAAAAATTTCGCTCCCGATCCTCAGGCCTTCGCCCCCCTAAACCGGAACCTCACCTCACCTGATGGGATCTGGAAAGTCACCTTAGGAAAAGAACTCACCCTCACGAACCAAAAAACAGAAACCACCAAGAAGCTCCCAACCCCGCCACAGGGCTCACGCTATGATCAGGCCGTTCACTGGCACCCTGACTCCTCCTGCTTCTACCTGACCCACCGCACCCAGCATCCAGTCCACAAGCTCCACCTCGTCCAATCCTCGCCGAAGGATCAGATCCAACCAAAGCACATCCCCGTCGATTACCCCAAGCCTGGTGACAAGCTCAACCTACCCCAGCCCATCATCATCTTTACCGATGACCGCGAGCCCATCTCCGTCAAACCCGAGCTCATCAAAGACCCATTCCGTATCACCGACTTCCACTGGCATAAAAAAGGACACCTTCTCACCTTCACCCACATCCAGCGTGGATTTGGAGAATTCCGCCTCATCGAGATCAATGCCCAAACCCGCTCTCAGAGAATCATCGCCAATGAGAAATCAGACAAATTCGTCCACGCCTTCGAGCACTGCTACTACAAGTTCCTCCCCAAGACGCAGGAGCTCCTCTGGCTCAGCCAGCGTAGCGGCTATAATCACCTCTACCTCCTCGACCAGCGCAGCGGCAAGACCATCCGCCCCCTCACCTCCGGCAAGTGGGTCCTCCGTAAGGTCCTCTCGGTCGATGAAGAAAAACGCCGCGCTCTCATCCAGCTCTGCGGCTACTACCCGAACCAAGACCCCTACTACCTCCACTACGCCCTCGTTAATCTAGACAACGCCAAACTCACCCTTCTCACCGAGGCTGATGGCTCGCATGAGCTCTCCTTCTCTCCGGATAAAGAGCACTACCTCACCAAATGGTCACGCGTTGACCACCCACCCGTCTTCGAGGTCCGTCGCACCTCAGACACCAAACTCATCTCCACCCTCAATAAACCTGAGATTAAGATCGATTGGCAGCTCCCAGAGCCCTTCGTCTGCAAAGACCGTAATGATGAATACGATATCCATGGCGTGATCTGGCGTCCCCGAAACTTTGAAAAAGGGAAAAAATACCCCGTCATCGAATACATCTACGCAGGGCCACACGGAGCATTCGTTCCTAAAAAATGGAGCAGCTGGACCGGCCATAAATCTGAAATCGCAGAAGCCGGCTTCATCGTCGTCCAGATCGATGGACTCGGCACCAATCACCGCGGCCAAAAATTCCAACAATTCGCTTACAAGAACCTGAAGGACTCCGGCTTCCCTGATCGCATTAAATGGATGAAAACCGCTGCCCAGAAATACCCAGAAATGGACATCACCCGGGTCGGCATCTACGGCGGCTCAGCCGGTGGCCAATCCTCCACCGCAGCCCTCCTCCACCACGGAGACTTCTATAAAGCAGCCGTCTCAGACTGTGGCTGTCATGATAACCGCGTCGACAAAATGTGGTGGAACGAACAATGGCTCGACTGGCCCATCAATGAGTCCTACCGCGAAAACTCAAACCGCACTCACATCAGCAAGCTCACCGGCCACCTCATGCTCACCGTCGGAGAACTTGATAAGAACGTCGATCCCTCCTCCACCTACCAGATCGTCAACGACCTCATCGAGGCCGACAAAGACTTCACCTTCTACATGATCCCTAACCAAGGACACGGCGCCGGATCTGCGCCCCACTTCCGCCGCAAGCGCATCGACTTCTTTAAACAACACCTCCAATAAAGGGCCCCCAACCCACCTCGCTCAAGAAAACCAAAAAAGCCCTCGATCTAAAATCGAGGGCTTTTTTTAGGACTCCATGTTCCAGGAAAAGCAAATCTGAGGCAGCCCTCAGCATCGCACAGCTTAATCCTCCCCAGAGACCGAACCACAGCCCGGCAAGAGCACCTCGCGCGGCTTTGCACCATCCCCAGGGCCCACCATTCCGCGAGCTTCTAAAATATCAATCATACGGGCTGCCCGCGTATAGCCCAGGCGGAGACGCCGCTGCAAAAGCGAGGTACTCGCTTTTCCTTCTGCGCGGAGAACCTCGATGCAGCGCTCGATTGTTTCCTCATCTGCATCAGAAACCTCCTCCTCACCTCCCTCAGCCCCAGAGCCACCGCTCTCGATCACCTTCTGAATACTTTCTTCAAATTTCTGCTCACTCTGATTCGCACAGAAATTCACGATCTGCTCCACCTCCTCATCAGAGACAAAGGCACCTTGCGCACGCTCTAACTTAGCAGAGCCCGGAGGCAAGAAGAGCATATCCCCCTTACCCACCAACTTCTCCGCCCCCTTATTATCCAAGATCACTCGGCTATCGAGCGATGACGAAACTTGGAAGGCAATCCGGCTCGGAATGTTCGCCTTGATAATCCCCGTCACCACATCCGCTCGCGGAGTCTGCGTAGCCACGATGAGATGAATCCCTGCCGCTCGCGCCTTCTGCGCAATCCGCGCGATGCTTCCCTCCACATCTGCCGGAGCCGTCTGCATCAAGTCCGCCAACTCATCAATAATCACCACAATATACGGGAAACGATCTGGGATTTCCAACTCGTCCTCATCATCCTCAGAGGCCATCGGCCCTAAATCACCATCCTCGAAGGCCCTCGCCATCGACTCCACCGCTTCTTCATCCACGATCGATTCTAAATCCGCTTTCTCCTCCTCGCTAATTTCCTCCTCTTCAGGACGAACGCGCGCATTGAAGCTATCGAAGTTCCTCACCCCAAGCTTCGCAAAGACCTTATAACGTCGCTCCATCTCATTCACGCACCACTTTAAAGCCCCCACCACACGGCGAGGATCAGTCACCACCGGCACCACCAAGTGCGGAAGCTTCGCATAAACCTGCATCTCCACCACCTTCGGATCAATCATGATGAAACGAAGCTCATCTGGGCCAAATTTGTACAAAATACTCGTGATAATGGAATTAATACAGACCGACTTACCAGCACCCGTCGCTCCAGCAACCAGGCAGTGAGGCATTGCCGCCAAATCACCCACCACCGTATTACCATAAACATCCTTACCAAGAGCCAAGGGGATCTTCCGCTTCGAGCTGCGGAAGGCCTCATCCTGCAAAAGCTCACGTAGCGCCACCGCCACCTTCGTATCATTAGCAATCTCGATTCCCACCGTGTCTTTCCCAGGAATGGGAGCAAGAATATTAATGCGCTCCGCCTTTGTCGCACGCGCCAAATCAGCCTCCAACTGAGTGATGCGACTCACTCGCAGACCCAGTGCAGGATAAATTTCATAACGCGTGATGGTAGGACCACGCGTGATATCGCCCGCCGTAACCTCCACCCCGAAGGCTCGACAAGTCTCGATAATCATCGTCTGAGTCGCCAGTAATTCCTCGCTGAAATCCTCCGGCTCCTCCTCCTGCTCATCGAATTCTAACAAATCAAAGCCCGGTAACTCGTAGTTCTCAAAGCCCTCAGTGCTCAAGCCAGTATGGCTTGGCTTCTTCCGCTCGAAGGGCCGAGACCCCACCTCAGGGTTCGAGGTCCGCCGCGTCGATGAATCAATAATCTGCGGAGCCGGAGTTTCTCTCAACGGCAAAACCACCTGCCCATTCTCCTCCATCGCAGTCCCATCATCCTTAACCTCCAGCTCCTCCGTAGCAGCCTTCTTACGTGCCGCCTTCTTGCGCGCCGCAGGCTTCTGCACTAATGGCGTCACCGGCTGCGCAGGGCGTGCCAGCCCACGACGCTCCGCGATCCAAGCCCGGGTCGAAGCACTGGCCGAGCGCACAAAAGCCACCGGATGCCATCCCATCAGAAGCATCAAACTCGCAAGATACACCCCTATCAATAAAATCGCTGAGCCAGCCGTCCCGAAAAGACTTCGGAAAAGATAATTCCCCAGACCCTCCCCCAGAGCGCCTCCAGACCAACTGCTCAGATGCACGCCTTTAAAAATCCCCAACACATTAAAGAGCGCCGCGCTCGCCAACATCAGAACCGTAAATCCCAAAACCGTCCGCATCCCCAAGCGGCTTTTATACCAAGCCACCGCGACCCCCAACCAAATCACCCCCGCCGCAACAAGGTAAGCTGCCGCCCCAAAAAGACCCACAAAAACCAAACCAATCAGAGCCCCAATCGGCCCGATCAGATTCCGCGTATCACCATCGACCGCCCCATCAGGGGCAAAGCTATCCACCACAACCCAACCCACAAAATCCACCGGAGTGTAACGCAAGAGCGAGAAAAACATCAAAAGCCCCACCACAATGAGCGCAATCCCGACCATCTCCTGGCCACCCTCTTTCGTCAGCACCGCGTGCTGTTTCCTCGGCTTATTCTTCTTGGCCATGATTCTTTACGAGAGAAAACTCATCCTCCCCTGTGAGCACAAACATCTCATAACCACAGGCATTGAGGCAAGAATGAACTTACACCGAGCAATAAAGTCAGTTTTTCTTAAGCTAATCCCCTCCTAACTCTGCACTTGCAACGATTTTAATGCTTCCCCAAGCTGCAAACCCCATGGAACCCCTCGTCTTCACCCCCATTTATCAAACCCGTGTCTGGGGCGGGCGCACCCTCGCAGAAAGCTATCAACGCCCCCTCCCAGACTCACAACCCTACGGCGAATCTTGGGAAATTTCTGACCGTGAAGCAGAACAATCCCTCGTCTCAGAGGGCCCCTTCGCCGGAAAAAGCCTCCACGAACTCTGGTCAAACCATCGTGAGGAAATCTTCGGAAAAAACCTCAGCGGCGAGCGCTTCCCCCTCCTCATCAAAATCCTCGATGCCCGGGATGATCTCTCGATCCAAGTTCACCCGCCAAAAGAAATCGCCCCCCAGCTCGGTGGCGACCCCAAAACTGAAATGTGGTACATCGCCGCTTGTGACCCCGGCGCCAAGCTCTACGTCGGCCTCAAACACGGCTCCTCTCGCGAATCATTCCAAGCCTCCCTCAGCAATGGCAGCGTCGCAAGCCAAGTCCACGCCATCACCCCAAAAGCGGGAGACTCCATCTTCATCGCCTCAGGCCGCCTCCACGCCATCGGGGCCGGCTTCCTCATCTACGAAATCCAACAAAACTCCGACACCACCTACCGCGTCTTTGATTGGAACCGCATGGGACTCGATGGCAAAGCACGCGACCTCCACATCGAGGAATCGATGGCCTCCATCGACTTTGACGACTTCGAGCCCGGCATGGACCAGCCCCAAGGAAACACCCTCGCCTCCTGCGAGTACTTCGTCGTCGAGCAAGTCCACCTCCAAGCTGGCCAGCTCCTCAAAAACCCTAACGACCGCTTCTCCATCATCACCGTCGTCGCTGGAGAAATCACCTCGCCCAGCGGCCGCCACTTTCAAAAAGGCGACTTCTTCATCCTCCCAAAACACGCCGCCCCCCTCAGCGCCACCGCCCAATCAAAACTCCTCCAAACCTTCATCCCAAGCCCCTAAATCCCCCATTAAGCCCATTAAACCCATTAAAATTTCCGAAACCATCTTCACCGCCATCGACTTTGAGTCCGCTGGCACAGCCCCCGGCCGCAGTGACTCCCCCGTCCAAATCGGACTCGGAACCTGGACGCATGCTGACGATATCAGCGAGCCCTTCGTCTCCTTCCTCCACTGCGAGCAAGACATCACCTGGGCCGCTCAAAAAGTTCACGGCATCACCCCTGATGACCTGCACGACGCACCCTCCCTCCTCTCCCTCTGGCCCACCCTAAAAAGCACCCTCGGGCGCGGCCCCATCGTAGCCCACGGACATGGCACTGAAAAACGCTTCCTCCGCGCCTTCCCCGGCCATCGCTTCGGCCCATGGATCGACACCCTCCAACTTGCTCGCGCCGCCTGGCCCTCAGAAAAATCCCACTCCCTCGGAGCACTTTGCACCTCCCTCGGCCTCCGCGAATTCTCCCAACACGCACCCAAGCGCACTTGGCACGATGCTCTCTACGATGCGCTTGCCTCCCTCGCCCTTCTCAAGCACCTTATCCTGGAATTTGACCTCGCAGATTCCCCCGTCGCCGTCCTCCTAAAACCAGACACCTCCGCCTGGCACCGCTCACGCCATCTATGAACACCGTCTCCGTCAACCTCGGCTCCCGTTCCTACCAAATCCTCGTCGCCCCCGGCCTCCTCGCTGAAGCCGGCTCCCGCATCGCCGCCGCTGGCCTCACAGGCCGCGCAGCCATCATCACCGATGACAACGTAGCCCCCCATTTCCTCGCGAAAATTGAAAGCTCACTCGCCACCTCTGGATACCACAGCAGCTCCCACATCTTCCCCGCCGGTGAAGCCTCTAAATCGATGAACGAGGCTGAGAAACTCTCCCGCCAACTCATGCAAGCCGGGCATGACCGCTCCTCCTTCATCATCGCCCTCGGAGGAGGAGTCACCGGTGACCTCGCCGGCTTCGTCGCCGCCATCTTCTACCGCGGCATCCCTTTTGTCCAAATCCCCACCACCATCGTCTCCCAAGTCGACTCCGCCGTCGGCGGGAAAACAGGCGTAAATTCCCCTGAAGGAAAAAACCTCATCGGAGCCTTCCACCAACCGCGCCTTGTCCTCACCGACCCCCAAAGCCTCCTCACCCTCCCCAGCCGTGAATTCCGCGAAGGCTTTGCCGAAGTCATCAAACACGCCGCGATCCGTGACCAAGAAATGCTCACAGAGCTCGAGGCGCTCGACCCCCTAAACCAAGACGTCCCCGCTGAGCTCATCGCTCGCAACGTCGCAATCAAGGCCCGCGTTGTCGAAGAAGACGAACAAGAAACCTCTGGAGTACGAGCCCTCCTCAACTTCGGCCACACCATCGGCCACGGCATCGAGGCCTCCCTCCCCTACGGCACCCTCCTCCACGGCGAGGCCATCTCACTCGGGATCCGCGCCGCGCTCCAACTCTCCGAAAAACACGCCGGACTCCCCCCCCACTCCAGCCAACGGATTCTCAAGCTCCTCGCTCACTTCCAACTCCCCCTCGTAATGAAAGAAGACATCCCCACCGATCTCATCCTTGAAAAACTCTCCCGCGATAAAAAATTCTCCGGCGGAAAACGCACCTTCGTCCTCCTAGACCGCCTCGGCAACGGCATCACCTGCTCCACCATCCCCGCCGAAGACATCCCTCACGCAATCGATTCCCTACGCTCATGAACCTCCTCATCCACACCGGCGGATACGTCCAGACCAATGGCTACATCCTCGCGCATGACAATGGCCCCTGCATCGTGATTGATGCCCCCGCTGGCATTGCTGACTTCCTAAAAAGCAACTCTCTCAAGCCCACCCACCTCCTCCTCACACACCAACACTTCGACCATGTTGAGGACGTCGCAGCCCTGCGCGCTGCTGGAGCGCGCGTCCATGCCTTCCAAGGATACGCCCCGGAAATCATCATGGAAAAACGCGTGCAAGAAATGGGCATTCCCGTGAACATCCCGCCCTATGAAGTTGATGAAATCATCGGGGAGAATGAGACTTTAGAAATCAGCGGGCAGCACTTCCACCTTGCTCACATTCCGGGTCACTCGATCGACTCCATCTCATTTCATCTCGCCTCAGAATCCTTCCTCTTTGCCGGTGACGCCCTCTTTCAGAGCAGCATTGGCCGCACCGATCTCCCCGGCGGGAATCACGAGCAACTCCTCGACTCCATCCGCCAAAAGCTCTACCTTTTGCCAGACGGAACGGCAGTATTTCCCGGTCACGGTCCCCAGACGAGCATCGGCAGCGAAAAGAAAAACAATCCATTCTGCCCAGCCCCCTAAAAACAATCACCACCCACGCTCATGATTCGTAGAACCCTTCTTGCCGTCCTCGCCCCAGCTCTCGTGCTGACTCTCGCCCTTCCCACAGCCTCAGGCATGGGCAAGCGGCCTAAGAAAAATCAACTCACCTTTCACATCGAAAGTGATGTCTCAGATGGCCCAAAAATGGTCTTCCCCCTCCAAATGGGGAATAAGAAACGCTTCTTCCAAAAAACACCCGTCACTTTTAATCGAGAAATCACCTCCCTTAAGCACTTCCCTGCGGAAGATGGGACCTACGGCGCCACCTTCACTTTTAGCAAAGCTGCCCGCACGCGCATCGCCGCCTTCACCAACCAAAATCAAGGGAAATGGATCGTCGCGATGCTCAACGGGCGAGCCGTAGACGGAGTCTATATTGACGCCGCCGTCACCGATGGTCGCCTCGTCATTTGGCAAGGGATCAAGCAAGTCGAGATCATCCGCTTTGAATACGCCCTCCCCCTCACTGGCGAAAACCAGAAAGAATGGAAGAAACGCATCAAAGGCCATAACAAACAAAGGAAAGAAGCCATCAAGGCCGCTAAAGAAGCCCAAAAAGAACGCAACCGCCGCAAATCATAACGATGAAACTCCCCCACCCCCTCCACTTCATCCTCATTTTACTCCTCCCGCTAACTCTCAGCCTCAAAGCTGCAGAACCACTCAAACTCTCGCTCCCCACCGACAATCGGGCCATCTTCGACGGAAAACCAGAAGACTTCTACATGTTTGTCTTTCGCGGAAACTCGAAGGCATGGACCGCAGGGCAATACGGCTTCGTCCGGAACCTCATTAAGACCCAAAAGGAAGGCGTCATCGCGACCAAATTCCATGAAGGGCTCGATATCAAACCCGTCAAGCGGGACCGGAACCAGAACCCACTTGATGAGATTCGCGCGATCGCCAGCGGGCAAGTCGTCTACATTAATAAAAATGCCCGTGGCAGCGACTACGGGAAGTATCTCGTCATCCGGCACGATTGGGGATACGGGCCATTTTACAGCCTCTACGCCCACCTCGCGCGGATCGATGTCGAGCTAGAGCAGCGCGTCCTCGGCGGCCACGCCATCGCTAAGATGGGCTATACCGGAGTCGGCATCAATCGCACCCGCGCCCACCTCCACCTCGAGCTCTGCATGCTCTCCACCGTGAACTTCTCAGACTGGCTCGGTGCCCCCACCCCCCGCGGGAATTATGATGGCCGGAACCTCATCGGCCTAGACATCGCCTCCCTTTTCCTCGCTGCAAAAGAAAACCCACAGCTCACCATCCCTGCCTTCCTTGAAAGCGCCTCCCCTTACTTTAAAGTCGCGATTCCTCGAGAAGGAGAACTTGAAATCACTCAGCGCTACCCTTGGCTCAAAAAAGGAGACCACTCTAAGCCTAGCAAGGCCTACGAAATATCCTTCACGGACTCTGGCATACCCCTCTCCGTAGTGCCCAGCCACCGAGAAGTGACTCAGCCCTACCTCACCTACGTGCGCACCACCAGATCCCGCCATGAGCACTACACTCGCGGACGCCTCACCGGCACCGGCCGCCGTGCCAAACTCACCAAATCTGGAAAAAAATTCATCGCCTTTTTCACCAACGAATACACGAAACCCAAAACAGAAGCTAAATCTCCCTCCGAATAATACGCCATGACACCTGAAGAAAAACTCACGGCCCTCGGTCTCACGCTCCCAGAGGCAGCCACCCCCATCGGCTCATATCTTAATGCCGTCCGGAGCGGAAATCTCCTCCATATTTCCGGCGGGCTCCCCATCATCGGAGATGAAAAATACCTCGGCAAGGTCCCGAGTGAGTGTGACCTAGAAACAGCACAAACGGCTGCCCGCACCGCTCTTCTCACCCGCCTCGCCGTCATTAAAGCTGAGCTGGGATCTTTAAACCAAATCAGCCGCATTGTCTCACTCACTGGCTTTGTCAATGCCGAGCCTGACTTCACAGCTCACCCTCAGGTCATTAACGGAGCCTCTGACCTCTTGGTGGAAATCTTCGGCGATGCCGGCAAGCATTCCCGCGCCGCAGTGGGCTGCTCCTCGCTCCCCCTCGGAGTGTCCGTGGAGGTCAGCCTCGTCGTGGAGGTGAAAGCCTAACTTCATGGACCTCCCCGAGCGCATCTCCCCGCCATTTTCACTCGCGGATTATCCGGATATCATTGATGTCCGCTCGCCCTCGGAATTCCAAGAAGATCACATCCCTGGCGCTCTTAATTTACCCGTTCTGAGTGATGCCGAGCGGCATCGCGTAGGCGTTCTTAATGCCGAGAACCCCTTTGAAGCCCGCCGCCTCGGGGCGACCCTCATTACCAAAAACATCCACCAACATCTCGCCACGAGCTTAGCTGATCACCCTCGCAGCTTCGCACCACTCATCTATTGCTGGCGCGGTAACCTCCGCTCAAACTCCATGGCACTGATCTTCCGCGCAATCGGCTGGCGCAGCCGAGTCATCCATGGCGGATATAAAGCGTGGCGCAAGTATCTCATGGAAGACATGGCTCTCACCATCTCTCCTCCCCGGCCGGAACTCATCGTCCTCGGCGGCCTTACTGGCTGCGGGAAAACACGCCTACTCCACGAGATGAAACGCCAAGGCGCGCAGATTTTAGATCTCGAGGGCCTCGCAAATCATCGAGGCTCAATCCTCGGAAATGAGCCCGAAAGCGCCCAGCCGAATCAAAAATTCTTCGAGTCACAGCTCTGGCAAGCCTTCCGTAACTTCGATCCCGCGCGCCCCGTTTTCACGGAAGCGGAATCGAACCGCATCGGCCGCCTCCAATGCCCCCCGCCTCTCTGGAAGCGGCTTGGCGAAGGCCGCGTCATCCTGATCGACCTCCCCCTTCCTGAGCGTGCCAAGCTCCTCGCCGAAGACTATCACCACTTTATCTCAGACCCCCAATTGCTCAAAGACAAGCTAGATGGCCTCCGCCGCCTACGCGGACACGAGCAAGTGGAGCAATGGCAGCAGCAAATCGATCAGCAAGACTGGGACGGCTTTCTCCAATCAATCTTGGTCGATCACTACGATCTCTGCTACCGCAGTCCCGGGTCAAAAGACTCAGTCTATCCCGATCCCGAGCGCAGCTTCCAGCCCCACTCCGCTAGCCGCGCTGACTTCGAGAAAGCCGCCGCCGAACTCATCGCACTCTATCAATAAAGCGAGCCCGCAAGATTACCCAGAAAAGGCGCTCCCTTAGCGCTTCTTCCGAGGGACAGGAACCGACTCAGGAGCGAAGTGAAATTTGACCGCATCCCGAGGATTCTTCCCCTGAGCTTTATAAAAAAAGCACTGCATGCGCTGGCCGCTTTGTAGCTTCAGGTTATTTTGCCAAATCGCCTTTGATCCTCCCCCTTCAGGAACGTATCCCACCTTAATCGAGGTGGAGCCCACTTTCAGCGGCTTCATACTCGTTTTGCCTGGCCCCAGCCCGAAGGGCTTAGAACCAGCCATTTTAATCACCACAGTGGAGTCAGAAACATTCACAAATCGCATCTGCCCCAGCGGGAAAGATTTCCCATCATCTGGCAGCATCAAAAGCCTCGGATTATCCCAAGTCATATTCTCAGGATCGCGAAATAAGACCCCTAGGCTAATTCCTGAAGCGGGCATCCCTGCTTTTAAAAATTCTTTTCCGCTTCCGTCTTTCCCCTCTCTGAGAAGAATCCCACCCGCTCCGCCAGGAATGCTCGCTAACTTAGAAAAGGATCGCAGTCTAAGACGGATCGTTTTTGGCTGATCTCCCCCCGCATAGGTCACGAACCCAGGAGGGACCGCCCCCGGAGGAGCCTTGCGCTGCACGCGGATTCCATCTTTCAAATCCTCCGCCCATGTTGGTAATTCACCAAGAGGAATAAAGCGGACATGCTTAGGCGGTGCCTTGTCTTGTCCGTAGGCCAAAGTTGAGGCTCCGAGGGCTATGAGAAGAAGTCGTTTCATGTTGAGAAAAAGAATAGCATATTGAGGAGGGGGGCATCCAGCGAAAGCTTCTGCCGATTTCTAATCATGGGCCGGAGTCTAAGGCGTCTTCTTAAACTTCGTCCTCATTGAGCCAGCGGAAACTCTTAATTCTAAAACGTCTGCCGAAGTCCGGAAATTCACCGTCCCGCACCGGGTTCAGGCCAGAAGCATCTGGGCGAAGAGGTTCAGGCAGCCGTTGCACGATCGCCTCGCACCAAGCGCGGGCCCGGACCTGCCCTCCCACCAAGGCCTCCCCATAGGCCCTCACCACAAAGGTGTCTGAGCGCGCTGATAGGCCTGAGCCAATTGCCTGTAAAAGATCCGCCTGCGTCAGAAAACTCGGCGCTCCCCACGCCTTACTACTCGGCTTTAAGGTCTGCTCAATTTGAGTCGAGTCCTTGATATTATCTGGGTGATTATAATTGGTGAGCGAGCGCCGATTATTCAGGGCGAAGACATCCTGCTGCCCAATTGAAGAATTCACCCCAGATCGCTCAATCGCGGCCTCCAAGGCGCCCTTTTCCCCCTCTTCATCATAGCTCAGGCGACGATTCACAAAGTCCGCAAGCGAGAGAAATGGCCCTCTCGCTCTCACCTGCTCCACAATCGCACTCGCTAAGCGCTGAATCTCAGCCTCATCTAAAATCCGCAGGCTATCCCAGGCGCGATCGGCCGAAACTTCATCTCCTGATGACCACTCCTCACGATCCCCCGCAATGATCCTCGGAAAGGGCGTCATCCCATCACTACGGCGATTTGCGGAGAGCACAGCTTTCCAAGCCTCCACACTCGTCGAGTTCACATTAAAGGCCCCCTCGTTCATGAGCACCATTCCGGCACGGTGAAAGTCCCCTATCTGGCTGCGATCAGTCCCGGGAAGCGCTTTCATCCGGGGATTCGGGAGCTCAGGGCTTGCGGAAGTGCTGGCCGCACGGTTGAGCTCGCTACTGCTCCCCGAGCTGAGAAAATACTCATCCCATAACTTATGATTCACTTCATAAGAAAGATCGTAGACCAGATTCGAGTTCTCTGGCAGATCATGAAAAAAGGCCTTTCCATGATCGGCCCAAGTTTCCCGATCATCTCCCCTTTCAGTATTGTCAGACCACCCGATCGCCTCGGCAGAAAACCCATTAAATTCTTGTCCTTCTCCCTCGATGATCGGTGCGGTCCCCACTCGCCCCTCCAAGCCGAGGCGCGGATCAATCAAGGAGTTCCCAATCGCGTATGAGGGGTGCCAGATATACTCGGATATCTTGGCGTGCTGGAATTGCGCCAAAGAAAGCACGCCAAGCTCACTGCGAGGGATGTCAAAAAGGACCGTCCTCCTCGCCCCCTCACTGGGAGGCCCGAAGGGATTCCCAAGATTCCGGCCAGACTCATCCTTCACCGGAGTTTGCTCCGTCCAAGCCACTTCTTCATCGTAAAGATCCTTCGTATAAATTCCAAAAAACCATGGCCCACTCGCGACTCCATCACCCTGATTTCCAATGAGATTTTCAAAGGGAGAACGAGAGGCATAAGCCGCACGGAGATTCCAGTTCGCCACAAAGGCCTCATCCCACGCCTCAGGAAATGCCGCGAGCCCACTGCCGCTCGCCTCGACGTTTGATTGATGCTCACGGAGCCAGCGCATGCGATACCCTTGCCGCGTTCTCCGATCCGGTCGGATCGTCACGACGGGATTCTCAATTTCTAAGAACTCGATATCTACGCCACTATTCGGGTCACTGGTATCGTGCACCCACGCCTCTGGCGGCTCCCGACCTGCGCCGAATTGTAGCGAGCAAGAGACGGCCGCCACCTGAGGGAGCTCGTCAAAATCCACCGCCGTCATTTCCGTGAGTGTCCCCACCGTCTTTAAAATCATCTGACTATCGTCACTCTGGGTAAGCTGCCCCTCTCCTCCAAAGAAGGCATCAGAAGGGACATACCAAAACTTCTTAGGAAACCAGGGAATGCCTCCCACCTCATCCGGATTCTCCTCATCAAATTCCGAGGCCGAGTGATAATAGTTATTGGCGAAGTCATAATCAGCCGTCGGGCTTAAGGTGTTATTTAACAGATTCTCATTGTCATATTCAGCCGCCTTATCTGGCAAAAAGACGAGGCACTCACCAGGCTGAAAAGTGACCTCCTCTAAGTGAAAATAGAAACTCCCAGTGTAGGCATCCTCATAAGCTGAGCTGCCGATCACAGGTCCATCTGGGCGAGTTCGCCCCCCAAAACTTAGCCAGTTCGCAAAACCGAGAAAAACCTCACGCCCTTCTCGATCCACCCGCCAAGCATCAGTTCGGAATCCTCGGCGTCCATTGACCTGCAACATCGCCACGCTCGCTGGAAAAGTGAGCGGAACACTATACGGATTCCAGAGCACCACGCGGGGGAAATTATGAGAACGGATATTGTAGGGAAAGCGGCTGCCTGGAGGATTAAAGTGAGAGCTGAAAGTATTAAACATCGACCCCTCCACTAAGATCGGAGTCAGACTGGCCCGGTCCACGCCCTCTAAGCTCACCGGATTTAAATTCTGTGAACTCCCCTCTAAAACTTCCGGCAGGGTAAATTCCTGATCCGTTTCAGAAGGACGAGCCTCCAACGCATCCGGCGCTAAGTTCACGGACGAGCCCAACCTAGCCCAATCGCGAAGCACGCCGAACTTCGGAGCGGTCCGAGCGTGGCGGTTCCCTTCCCAATCGATCCCCTCCCGCTCAGCCTCCTGCGCATTTGCAGGTCCCACCAAGCGATCATTTACCGAAAGCCCCGCCGCTAAGACACGCCCGCCATCTACGATCGGATCGATATCCTGACCCTCATTTAAAAATACCGTGAGATTTTTTTGCAGTCCTCCATCCCGCACATTCGCCAAAACCCCTTGGGAATGGACTGTGACATGATGGAAATTTGCCCGCCTCCAATCCGCGCCACTCGGGTGTAAAAAATCGAGCGATTGATTAGAAATGAGTCTCTCCTTTGGCGGGTTTTCTAAAGTCACCCGCTCACCCTCTTCTCCAATCGCGCCCAATTCCGGAACCGAACCACCCAAGAGAGGATACAAGCGTTGCGGTCCGTCCTCAGCGGTTTCATGGCCACTCACTGCGACATTCGCCTTCACCCCCAGATCTCCCACCCAAAATCCATAGTTCCCCGTGTGGGCCTCCCCTTCATAAACGCCCACCTGCGGAACGCTCACAAATTGATCAGCCTCACCATCTGTCGATCCCGGCCCGACGAGGCGCACGATTTCTCTCCCCGCCCCATCTTCCCCAGCACGCCCAAGGCCGATCTCCCCGGGACGTGCCGGAAGGACCGCAAGCCCGCCACCCAATGAACTCGCTCGCAAGCCCCCCTCATTTCCACTGACTAAATAGTTCTGCGGCTCATCCCAGCCACTCTCATCAGCACGGAGATCACGCAGCCCTCCGGTGGATTCATCACGCCGTAAAAACCCCTCTCCGTTCGCCCGAGTGGTCCGGTAAACCGCAGTCCAATGCTTCTGCCCATCCTCCTCAGAATTTAAAAAATCCGTGGTGCTAGAAACCCGCTGATCTGGCCCTAACTCTCGCTGAAGCTCCCCCAGCGCAATCATCAAAGCCAAGCGCGCATTCGCCTCCGCTTCTGCCTGATATTGTCCATTCCGAGCAGACTTCACCTCCACCGTCGCCAAACTCAAAAAGGCAATCGCCACCGCCGTGAGCAGAAAAAGCACCATCAGCATGGAGATGAGCGCAAAACCGCGCTCCCTCACCCCCATCCTTTGGCCCGATAACTCACTCTTAAACATCACATCACTTATTCTTCAGAATACATTGCACATACATGAAATGCAAATCAGATTTTCCCATCTCCCCCATCCCAACAACGCAAAAGGGGAGAGAAGGAAACCTCCTCACCCCTATACGAGCCTTTTAGTGCTAGTTTTATTCCTATTCTTCAGCAGGCGGCTCCTCAGCATCAGCAGAGCCCTCTTCAGCCAAGGACTCATCCACCTCATCATCTGGCATCACCCGCGCGACTGCTTGAAGTTTCTCACCCTCATTCAAGGTGACCAGCTTCACGCCCTGAGCGTTCCGCCCAGTTTCCCGCACATCGGAAACCCGGATTCTGATACTCTGCCCGCCATCGGTCATAAGCATTAACTCATCAGACTCCTCCACGGCAAGGCTACCAATCACGGGACCCGTCTTCTCAGTGCACTTCATCGTCAACATGCCGATCCCTCCGCGGTTCTTCGCCATATAGTCACCAAAAGGAGTTCTTTTGCCGAGTCCATTTTCAGAAGCCACCAGCAGGCGAGCTTCCTCAGTCACCACGGAAAGTCCGACCACAAAGTCTCCCTCCCTCGGTTTAATTCCGCGCACTCCGGCAGAATTTCTGCCCATTGTGCGAGCCTGCTCCTCATTAAAGCGGCAACTCATGCCGCGATGCGTCACAAGCATCACATCATTCTTCCCAGAGGTGAGGCGCACTCCAATCAGCTCATTTCCCTCATCCAACTTAATGGCGATGGTCCCTGCTTTTCGGTAATTTTTAAAATCGAAGAGGCTCGTCTTCTTCACCTTACCCGAGCGAGTCGCAAAGAACACGTTCCCCGCATCCTCCCGGAAAGTAATGTCCTCTCCGCTCTCCTCATCCGTGGTGTATTCTAAGCGTAAAACCGCTGCGATGCTTTCTTCTGGCTGAAGGTCCAAAACATTCTTAATACTCCGTCCCTTAGAAGCGCGAGAACCTTCCGGCAAACCATAAACTCGCTCCACATAAACGCGGCCGGTATTGGTAAAGAACATGAGGTAATCGTGCGCCTGAGCAGTGAAGAGATGCTCCACGAAGTCATTCTCCTCATCATCCGCAGCAGTGCGCGTCTCCATCCCCCGCACTCCTTTTCCACCGCGAGCCTGCACGCGATATTCACTCGCAGGCGTCCGCTTGATGTAGCCTCGATTACTCAAAGTCACGATCATCCCATCGTTCGAGATAAGGTCCTCGATCGCGATCTCGCCCTCATCAGGTAAGATCGGGCAGCGACGCGGAGTGGCATGCTTTTCCTTAATTTCTAAAAGCTCCTCTTTGATGATGGCCAGCACCCGCTCCTCTCGGGCGAGAATATCAAGGAGGTCTTTAATCTCCGCGATGATCGCATCATACTCAGCCTTAATTTTATCCTGCTCCATCGCAGTGAGCTGATAGAGACGAAGCTCCAAGATCGCGTTCACCTGACGGTCCGTGAAGATATACTTATCCCCCACGATGCTTGGCTGACTCCGGATCAAGACGCCCAGAGACTCCGCAGTTGGCAGCTCAAAGTGATAGGCCTTGAGCTTCTGCCGAGCTTCCTCGCGGTTCTTAGAATCGCGAATCATCTTGATAAAATCATCGAGGTGACCCAACGCGAGCAAGTATGCTTCTAAATTTTCAGCCCGCTCCTCAGCTTTATTCAGAAGGAAACGTGTCCGGCGGATAATGACCTCACGGCGGTGCTCAATGAAAGCATCTAAAGCATCGAGGAGGCCGAGCTGCTTCGGGCGGCGCTCATGAATCGCAAGCATATTCACCCCGAAGGAGGTCTCCATCGCAGTGAGTTTGAAGAGCTGATTCACCACGACCTGCGGGCGCGCATCCCGCTTTAGCGTGATCTCAATGCAGGTATCATCTGCGGAGAGGTCGCGCATTCCAGAAATATCGAGTAGGACCTTTTCACGGACTAACTCAGCAATGCGGATTTGCAAAGTAGCACGGTTCACCCCGTGTGGGACTTGACGGATGATGATCTGAGAAGCTCCCGTCTTACTTTCGGTGACCTCCATCACGCCACGCATCTTAATGCTGCCGCGCCCAGTGCGGAAATAGCTATCAATTCCCTTATACCCTCGGATCTCACAGGCTGAGGCAAAGTCCGGCCCCTTAATGTGCCCCTTCATCTCCTCAATGGTGATGTAGGGATTATCGATCCGAGCGCAGACTCCATCGATCACCTCCCCCATATTATGAGACGGAATGTTCGTAGCCATTCCCACCGCGATTCCCGTTCCGCCATTGACCAGAAGGTTAGGGATCGAGGCTGGAAGTACGACTGGCTCCGTACTATTTTCATCGTAAGTGGTCTGGTGGTCTACCGTATCTTTCTCAAGATCGGTCAACATTGCAGACCCCATGTGGGTGAGGCGGGCCTCCGTGTATCGCATCGCAGCGGGGGCATCCCCCTCCACAGAGCCGAAGTTACCCTGACCGTTTACGAGCGTCTCGCGCATCGTCCACGGCTGAGCCATATTTACGAGAGTCGGATAGATCGCACCGTCACCGTGTGGGTGATACTTACCCATCGTCTCACCGACGATACGGGCACACTTTAAGTGAGCCTTCGAGGCGGAGAGGGAAAGGTCATGGTGCATTGCATAGAGCAAGCGGCGCTGAGAAGGCTTCAAGCCATCACGCGCATCAGGCAAGGCACGGGAAATAATAACGGACATCGAGTAGTCCAAAAAGGACTTCGACATTTCATCGGCGACATTGATCGATTCAATAAAGTCGCGTGGCGGGGTAGGTTCTGTGGTGTCGTCAGACATGAAAAATTAAAGGGTTCGATTAAACGTCGAGGTTTTGAACATTGAGGGCATTGTCTTCGATAAAGCGCTTACGAGGCTCCACCACATCGCCCATCAGGACATCAAACATGGTCTCGGCTTCGAGGCGATTTTCATCATCGAATTGGACTCGGAGCAGCTGGCGGGTCTCCTTATCCATCGTGGTCTGGTAAAGTTCCTTGGCGTTCATCTCACCGAGTCCCTTAAAGCGCTGGATCCGCATGCCTTTTTTACCAATTTCAAGGACACGACCTAAAATCTCAAAGAGACTAAAGACCGGAGTAATCACTTCCTGATCTCCCTCACCTTCGACTAATTCATAGATGGGTTGGTCATCAGAAAAGAAGGGCTCGCTCTTTACTCCAAATTCGCCAAGGCGCTCGAGGAGTTTTGAAATGCCGATAGCTTCGCCAAGTTCCCGTCTTACGGCACGGCGCATTTTTCCTTCAAATTTCTCCTTGAAGGCGGCGTCTTCTTCCTCAGTCACCTCTTCTCCAAAGAGACGGAGATCGCGGTTGTCTTCCGCAAATTTCCGCACCTCATCCTCACTCTTAAAGTAGATCACCTCTTCCTCGTTTCCAGTGCGGACGCGGATCATAAAGGTTGGCAAGATGTTCCCATCGCGGGCCGCCAGAAGGTCTTTGAAGTTGCCTCCGTGGCCTTCCAAAGTCCTCACGAAGCCTTGAAGCTTAGCCAGCGTGGCGAGGACACTTTGAAGGAGATCTGAATCGACCGCACTTGGGCTCCCAGGTTGGCGGAGTAAGACATCATCCGAGCCTAGCTCAATGAGGATCTTATTCATCGCAGGATCATCTGCGACGTATTCTTCGCGCTTTTTGCGCGTTATCTTATAGAGTGGTGGTTGCGCGATGTAGAGATAACCCGCCTTCACCATTTCGGGCATGTGACGGCAAAAGAAGGTCAGCAACAAAGTCCGAATGTGAGCCCCGTCAACATCCGCATCCGTCATGATGATGATTTTATGATAGCGGACTTTTTCAAGATCAAAGGCACCTTCTTGCTCACCATCACCAATTCCAGCTCCGATAGCCGTTATCATTGCTTGAATTTCCTTATTCTGAAGCGCTCGATGTAAGCGAGCCTTCTCCACATTAATCACCTTCCCGCGAAGGGGCAAGATGGCTTGCGTCGTCCGGTCACGGCCTGACTTCGCAGAGCCACCAGCGGAATCACCCTCTACAATAAAGATTTCAGATTTCGCAGGGTCGCGCTCGGAGCAATCAGCCAATTTCCCAGGCAAGCCCCCTCCGGATAGGACTGACTTACGCACCGTCTCACGAGCCTTGCGGGCTGCCTCCCGAGCACGTGCCGCATTGACAGCCTTATCAATAATCGTCTTTGCTAAATTCGGGTTTTCCTCAAAGTAAGTTTGCAGCCCTTCATAGACGACCGAGCCGACCACCCCCTCGATCTCAGCGTTGACGAGCTTATCTTTCGTCTGCGAACTAAAGCGTGGACTCGGCATTTTTACGCTAATCACACAGACGATTCCCTCTCGAACATCGTCCCCGCTCAGAGCAGGGTCTTTATCCTTAAGAATCTTATTCGCCTTCGCATATTGATTGATAGATCTCGTCAAAGAGCCACGGAAGCCAGTCAGGTGAGTTCCGCCATCCGCATTCGGGATCGAGTTCGCGAAGCAAAGAATTTGATCATTATAAGAATCATTGTATTGGAAAACGACATCCACAAAGACATCGTCCTCAATAACCTTCCCATCGTAATCGATCTCCACTTTTCGCTTTCCTTTCAAGCTCACTGGATCGGCATGGACCAAGTTCTTATTCACTCCGAGCTGCTCGACAAATTCCTCAATTCCACGGGCGTAGAAAAAAGTCTCCTTCTCCGCAGAATCAGCTCGGACATCCTCAAGATGGATTGTGAGGCCCGGGTTCAGGAAGGCGAGCTCGCGAAGGCGCTTGGAAAGGCGGTCGAACTTAAATTCAATGGTATCTGTGAAGATCGTCGCATCGGGAAAGAAGGTGATTTTTGTCCCTGTTACTCCAGCCGGAACCTTCCCGACGACGGATAACTCATTGACTGTCTTACCTCGCTCAAAGGTGATTTCGTGCAGCTTTTCATCACGCGACACCTGCGCGACAAACCAATCTGATAGCGCATTCACACACTTCGCGCCAACTCCATGCAGTCCACCAGAATACTTATAAGCACCCTGACCAAACTTACCACCGGCGTGCAAACTTGTGAGCACCAGCTCGATCGCTGGGATGCCAAATTTGGGGTGCATATCAACCGGGATTCCGCGGCCATCATCCGTCACGCTACATGAGCCATCTTCATTGATCGAGATACTAATCGTCTGGCAATAACCCGCTAGATGCTCATCGATCGAGTTATCAAGAACCTCAAAAACACAGTGATGGAGACCCCGTTCATCAGGATCCCCAATATACATTCCAGGACGCTTACGAACCGCGTCCAGTCCCTCTAATTTATCGATCTGTCCGGCTCCATATTCCTGCTCGCCAGAGACTCCAATATCATCCACTTCCTCGTCCGGTTTTTCGTCTGCCATCAGGGCCAGATTCTCTGAAATTTCAGAGATTCCGGCAAGGTTGATTCGCAGAATTTAAGGACTTTTTTTAGCCCAAGATGCCAAGTGGAAAGCCTCAGGCACTAAAGCGATGATTCAGCCAAAAAGCGACGGCAAGAACGATCGCCAAAACGACTAATCCTGCCACCAACATCTTGGCAACTGCTGCCACCTCGGCACGCTCCCGATGAGCCTCAGAAACTCCCGTTTCCGGGCTGACTGATCGAGGCCGATGGGCCGAACGCGAGCGACGCCCTGACGAAGAACGAGAAGCACCAGCACCGGAGGGCCCGCGTGCACTCCCCCGCTCGGATCGATCTGATTTTTCTAAGCGCCCAGTTCCCTTCATCTCGCGCGGCCTTACCGGGATCTTTTGCGGGGCTCCGGGGCGAGGCGCCGTAATCACCTCACCACAAGAAGGACATGGCCCTGTCACGCCCGCTAATGAGTCATCCACCGTCAAAGAAATTTCACAATGCTCACAAGAAAAGTGAATCACCTCTTCATTTGCCGCACTTTTTTCGTTCATGGTTGCCATTTTGCGTGAAATATCGCGGCAGTCCAACTCCTGAATTCCTAAAATCCTAAGAGGCCTCGCTGCCAATTGAGTAGCAAGCTATTTGAGCCCTCTTGCCCCCCCACAATTTGCTCCAAAACCCCACGAGAGGCGATCACGGATGGATCCAAGCCCAGATCTTTCGCTATGACGTTTCGCTTCTCAAGCTCCACCTTGAGCCTCGATTCAAAAGTCTCATCATACTTCCGACGCTCACGCTTCGGGCGGCTCGGCCACTCGTCTTCAGGGATCCTCTGAGCTGACTTAATAGCCTCCTCAAGGCGCAAACGCCGATCCTGCCGAAGCATAGGCGGGAAACGTGGACTTTTCCCCTCCCCTAACTCCTGTGACCACGAAATTAGATCGCGATTAGCCGCCACCATAAAACTTGGGCGATTCCAAGCCGCCGCCTCAGCATCTCGCCATTCCCAGAGCGCTTTCAAAAAACGCAAACCGCTAGACTTAAGTTTCCCCGAGCCGTTAATCCGCCAAGATTCTTTCACCTCCCCCTCACGGGCCACCACCTTGTCTTGCGCTGCCTGACACGATTCTAAAAACCAATCATAACGGCCCAGTTCCTTGAGCTTACTTTCGACAGCCTCAGCCAGTGGCAAGAGATAACGCACATCATTACGCGCATACTCCAACATCGTTGGGCTGAGTGGCCTCTTCCCCCAGTCAGCTTTCTGTGAGCTCTTTGAAAGCTCCACCCCGAAATACTGCTCCACCAAACTCGCGTAACCAAAGCGCTCATGCCCTAGAAGCTGGGCCGCAATTTGAGTATCAAAAAGCACGGGAGGCACCATCTTCCATTCACGTAGCATCAGCGACATATCGTAATCCGCTCCATGCATCCAAATTTTAGCGTCTTTGAGCCAGTGAACGAGCGGTTCCAACGACTCTTCAGCGAGAGGATCTATGAGCTCCACCTCTTTTCCGAAGCAGACCTGCACTAGGCAAATGCGCTCAGAATGGCGATAAAGACTATCGGCTTCCAAATCTAAGCCCACTAATCCCGGGCCAGAAGGCAGGGCCTCTACCAGAGGGGCGACTTTGATGTATTGAGTTTCAGACATAATTAAAAAAGGGGTGAGGAAATCCCCACCCCTTTGAAGCCTATAAAAATAACAGCTTAATTAAAACAAGATGCTTAATCGCTTTTATTGGAACCCTACCTTTCTTCAACTTTAACGCGGAAGAAGAGACGTGGACTTGATGGTGACGCATTAACCGGCACCCGATAAACTGCGACATCTCCCTCTACTCGATCAACGCTGGCAGACTGCACATCAGTCCAATCATCAAGATTGGTCGACTGCTGAGCTGTGTAGGTGAGGTGAGTGAGTGAGGTGTCAAAACCATATTCTACGAAGCTTCCATCGCCAGCCTCCACAAAAGTGGGGAGATATCTGGGAGTATCAGCAACGCGCACATCTCCTCCGAAGGCGTATTCCTCAAAAAGAGAGTAGCCATCACCATCATCTTCCAAGTCGCCCACACTCCCCAAGAAAGCAGTGAAGCTCATGTCAGGAACATAGGACAAGTCATCGAGGACGATTCCCTCGAAGGGCTCGAAAACATTCGGAGAACCACTTATGTTAACGAAGGCCTCTTCAGAGAAATCTTTCCGATATCTCAATTGCACCCGGTGCCGACCAATCCCAATCGGATGGCGGATCAGTGCGAGATTAATGTCATCCGAAACTCCGGCAAAACCTTGGAGCTCCTCGACGACCACCCCATCGACAAGAAATTCAAAAACATCTGTCGGATGCGAGTAGAGAAGCACATTGGCGTTGAAGACTCCGGGCCCCTCAACCCAAGTCGCCATTGAGGCTGTTTGGCCATGACCAATTGCAGGAGAAGCTAAGACCAAGCCTTCGCTACCACCTGGGGCTGGACTTGCTGATTCAAAGCTCATTGGGTAGAAGATCATCCTCCCGTCAAACTCAGGAATAAAGCCCTCGATCGGACCAGCATCGGTCAAATCTGACATGAATTTGTCCATCTCGATGAATTCAACATTGTCAATCAGACCACGATCTTCACCGGCCGTGTTGGGAGCCGGTGACTTATCGCCATCTTTGGCATAAATCCAACGGATGTCATTCGAGGAATTAGGAAGAACCACGGCGGTGGTGGCCCACTCTCTGATGCCATCAATGAAGGCGTCCCAAACTTCAGGAACATCCCCACCCCGATTAAACCAGAGTCGATCTGCCCCAGCTTCTGAGGAAGTTTTCCAATCAAACATCAGGACTCCACGGCCCAAGCTGTTGAATCCCAAGATCGAAGACTGCAAGTTATCCAAGCCAATTGCACTGCGCGCAGAGGACGCATCTTCGCCGGGACCATCACTATTGGTATCGATCACCTCAAAGTCCCATGGAGCATCTCCTCCAAAGAACGCAGGCATCCCGGTGAGCCCAATCGCATCACCGAGAGCGACGGCAGTGGGCGTTACCACAACTCTGACCTGGAAATTTCCAGTGGCATTGTTGCTGTCAGTTAGAGCGATCGGGAAGAAGAAAAGACCAGGGTCTGCAATACTTCCGGAGATTCTATTTGTGAGCGGATCAAAGGTCAGACCTTCGGGGAGATCTCCTACGAAAACATTCACAGCTCCGTTGGACTCCACCAAATAGTTGATTTCCTCACCTTGGCTCACAGTCAGAACCGCTGGACTCGTGAGGATGGGAACCGCCTCTACGGGTGCATCAGGATCAGGGACCCCATTGATGGTCAAAGTCGCATTCTGAAAGATTGCAGGATTTCCAGTGATTCTGTCAGTAATTCTGACTACCCAATCCCCTGCAGATCCTTCACCCCAATTCCGGACCGTCATGAAGGTGAAGTTCGTGATACTATTTTCAGTATTCTCTTCATCGACTGCGTGAAGAATACTCTGAGTTCCATTCGGAGAGATTAGAACAATTTCAAGGTCTGTGCGGCTCTGCGTAATCACTCGAGCTCTGAGCTCTACGTGCTCAACTCTTAGATTTGGAAATTCATTTCCATCTTCATCTTGAGTCATATCATAAGTGACTAAGAGGGAATTACCGTCGTTATCAGGGACAATTCCGCTATCATTCGGCAGGTCAGCCTCCCGCCCAGAGAAGACACGTAGTAAAGGCTGCTCAACAACTGGCCCTAGCTCTACGCGGTCACTATTAGCACCGGCGAGAGTCACAGCAGCTGTCGCGTCGACTAAACCGGCTCCGTATTTGTGGTTAAAGGTCAAGCCAGCCGCGTTCGTGATCCAATCAGGATCACTCGGATCGATTTGGAACGCAGAGCGAATAAGAATATCCTGAACTTCCCGCCAATTCAGATTCCGATTCTCCTCGAGCATTAAGGCGACTACACCAGAAACAAGAGGAGTTGCCGCGGAAGTACCGCCGAAATCAGTCACATACTGCGAAGTGCGGATCTGAGTTCCATTCAGATCAAGGCCAATGCCAAAGGAAGTGGTAAGAATGCTTTGAGCACCTCCGGATGAGGGAGCCACCACCACTAGGTTGGAACCTTCCTCAGAGAAGACGGCCTGTGTTCCCGAGTCATCCACGGCTCCAACAGCGATGGTATACTTTGAGTTTGCATAGCCATCATAGTCAGAACGGTCGGAGATTTCACCGCCGTTACCAGCAGCCCAAACATAGATGGATCCGAGTGCTTCGTTACCGATCATCCGTCCCGTTTCGACTCCATTCCGCAGGGCGTCTAAGGCCAATGGGCCAGGAGCATCCAAGTCGAGGGTGTCGTCTGTTGGGCCCCAGCTGTTGTTATAAACATCAATTTCATCCGGGGCGAAAAGGAGCGCTTGAGCCTCGGAAAGGTCATCAACGAGATCAGCTCCATCCTCGTTGCTTGGAAGGAGTCGAATCCCAGAAAGAGTTGCACGAGGAGCGACTCCTGAAATTCCTTCACCATTATTAAAGGAGGCGGCGATCAAGCCCGCCACAGCAGTTCCGTGATTTGCCTCCGGTTCAAAGGTAGCCGGTGAGTCTGCAGCGCCGTCACCAGGAAAAAGATTGAGATGAGGACCAGCGGCGTTCCCCACGAGATCGACATGATCGATGGCCACGCCATCATCTACCACGGCCACGGTCACCTGATTACCGGTCGCGAGGTCTAGTGCGCCTTCCACGTTAATATCAACATTTGCTACACCACCATTTACACCTTCGTTATTGAGATACCATTGGTAGTTCGTGTCTGTTGCCTCAAGGGTATTCGGGGCGTAAAAAGGATCAGTAGGGATCAAGCGCTTGACCCGCTTTTTAGCAAAAATCGGCTCGGCTGAGATCACCTGAGGGTCACTGAGAACATTCGTCAATTGGCTAAGAACTCGGCCAGCTGAAGACTCTTCACAAATAGCGATGTTTGAACCCTCACGAAAGAGTCTGATTGACTGCATTCCGCAACGGGTTTTGACGGCCTCTAAGTCAGCGCCTTCACTGAGCATGACCAGGTAGCGATTCCGCAAGACGCGGCGCTCATTAGGGTTACCCATCTGGTCTGCAGGATAGAAGACGAGATACTTATCTGCATCTGCCTCAGAAGCGTGCGCGATCACGGTTGACGCTGAACCGGCAGCGACAAAATCGACATGGAGGAATCCTCGCTCATCAACTCGGCCTATTTCATAGGTGCAGAGGGAAAGAGCAGATCTTTCACCACTCTGGACGAACTGAAACAATCCATTTCCACTAGGACTGGTGTTGATTAAATCAGAAGCCACTTGGCCGAAGGCCGGAGCACTCAGGGCTAAGAGTGAGAGAATGGTCAATGAAGGTTTTTTCATAGGAACTTGGAGTCAGGGGGTTTTATGTAAGGGGTGAATCTTGAAATTTATGATGCTTGCTTGCAGGTTCTATCCTTAGTTGAGAGTCAAGCGAACACGGGTGAAACATGGAAAATCGACGACAGGAACGCGACTAAACACGCTAATCTCGTCTTCATTATCAGTGACGATGAAGAAGTTCGGATCGGTGTCATCAATCGTGATCCAGACATCGAAGTCCGTGGTGTATTCGATGGTGTAAATCAATCGTGAGCCCACAGCTGGGCGTTTCTGGATTGTCAGGTCACAGTGCCCCGTGAAAGGATCCAAGAGCGGTGTGGGGTCAGGGACTGAAGCGGGGTCAAGTGGGTCTGTCTGGAGGCCAAATTCCTCAAGATTTGTGAAACCATCTCCATCAAAGTCCGCCTCTGGCAAGACAACATCATCATTCGACCCTGCCGGGAACGTCAGAGTCTGGAAGCCTGCGAAAGTGTCGACCAGATTGATATCCCAGCGAAAGAAGCGCACTGAAGAGTCGATCGTGTTGCCCACTTGGTTATTGCGACGGAACTCCAGCTCAGCGGTGAGATTCGCACCGGGACCGAAGAAATTTGGTCCAAGCTCAAAGCCACTCACCAAAGGGAGACCACCACCAGCGATCAGCTGAGACGAGGCTGCCTGACCAGCGGGGAAAGGCGGGAAGACGATTGCGTTTGTCGAGCGGTCACGAATCGCGAAGAACAGGCGATCATCAGCCAAGAAAGTTTGTCCGTTAATTCCTTCCCAAACAAAGTCTGAAACCACTCGGGGGTCAAATTCCTGAGCCCCGTTCGACCAACGCTCATCGTTCGTGAGGCGGAAGTCATTCCCCACACTGATTCCAGCCGAGGTGACCGAGCGCCCCCCTGGCCCAGGGACCGCTTCGACCATTTCGCGGAGCGGAATCGTCATTGCAAAATCGCGCGGAATCTCGGCGCTTGAGCCCAAAGCTGGGAACGTGAAAATATAGGATCCGGGAACGATTTCATCACGCTGGCGCTCTAATTCAAAAGCGTTGTAGGGACGTGTTGAAACATAGTTCGTAATCTCAAAACCGCGCCCATTACGAGGATCATTCACAAGATCGTAGAAGACGACCTGGCTCATGTCGACCCACGGGAAGCCGCCGAGCGGTCTTGGCAAATCTGATGGAGGAGCCGAAAAGAGTGAAACGAGCGCCGTCTGGAAGGGCTCCACGTTGATGGCTGGGAGAGGCTGAGTGACCGAGACAAAGAGCCCGTTATCGCGGACTCCGTCATTGTTAAAATCAAAGGCCGTCACCGAGAGCAGACCCGTTGTTCCACTCGGGCAAAAAATATTGGGAGCCTGAAACGTTTCAAAGGCTCCTGAAGCAATCAAAGCACCACTATCGTCCTCCTGAAGACAGGGGAGAAGTTGAAAAGAACCATCAACTAGAGTCACCTGCAAGGCTCCTCCTTGGAAGACCGACTCATTCGGACCCACCATCTGGAAATTCTTAATATCCGAGAAGGATAGAATGGCCTGACCGTGGGCCGAAGTCGCGGAAAGAGCTAAGGCTCCCAGTATAGGCGCGGTGAGTCGTGCAATGTTCATTTTAAAAGTTAAAGTAGGTATGCTCAAAGTAATTACATGCTATGCAACACTGAATCAACTGAAAATTTCTCTCCTAAGAAGTCTCCACGCTAAAAACAGACGCAATTTTTCGGAGTCAAAATGAAGATTCTTGCGAGATGCGACAAGCGTAAAATTAACGGATTCCCTTCAAAAGAAGCTCCGTATTACTCGTCGTTCGGGCGAGATTCCTTAAAAGAGTCTCGATCGCCTCACCGATGGGCTGACTGGCCAAGTGTCGACGGATTTCTTGCACCCTCGGGAGCTCATCAGGATGGTAAAGGCGGTCGTCATTTCGCGTGCCACTCTGGGGGATATGAATCGCCGGGTAAATCCGCTGCTCAGCGAGCTCGCGGTCGAGACGCACCTCCATATTGCCAGTGCCCTTCAATTCCTCGAATATCACATCATCCATGCGACTTTCAGTCTCCACCAAGCAAGTGGCGAGAATTGTCAAACTCCCACCTTCCTCGATATTACGTGCTGCTCCGAAAAACTTACGGGTTTCGGTAATCGCCTTTGGGCTGATTCCACCTGAGCCAATTGGGCCTCCGCGCGCGGCATTATTGTATCCGCGTGCTAGACGGGTCAAACTATCCAACAAAATCACAACATCTCTCCCCTGCTCTACGAGGCGGCGAGACCTCTCCAAGACAAGATTGGCAACCTCCGCATGCCTCTTTGAAGGCTCATCAAAAGTAGAAGCAAAAACATTCTGCCCCACCATTTCCTCAAAGTCCGTGACCTCTTCCGGCCGTTCATCGAGGAGTAAAATCACCAACTCAGCCTCAGGAGCATTCATTTGAATGGCTCGCGCGATCTGCTTCAGTAAAATCGTCTTCCCCCCCCTTGGAGGAGCCACAATTAACCCCCTTTGCCCCTTGCCCAGTGGAGCCACCAAATCCACAACTCGCGTGGCCAGCCCCGCGCCATCATCCTCTCCCTCTAGCACAAAGCGCTCCTCTGGAAATAGGGAAGTCAGCGCATCAAAATGAGTCAATGACACCCGCTCAGAGATCGGCAACCCTTCAACCTCTAAGACCTCCGAGACGGAAAGATACTTATCCCGGGGACGTGCCCCTCTCACCAAAACCTTCATCCGTTGCCCTTCGCGCAAGTCATGTTGCTTGATCAATTCAAGCGGCACATGGAGATCATCGGGTGAGCTGCGGAAGCTTCGCAGCTCATCTCGCAGCATCCCGAAGTTCCCTCCGGAGTATTCTAAAACCCCCTCACCCGTCACTCGAGTTCCATGTGTGGCATAGCATGAAACCACCGTGAAGACGAGCTGCGCCCGTGTGACTTGGTTCGGGATCCGCACCGGCAAGCGCTCCACCTCATCATAAAGATCACTCAGTGACTCATTCCGAAAGGTGTTCAAATCTAATTCATCAGGAACCTCAGGCGGAGGTGGCGGAGGCTTCTCCTCCTGCTTTTTTTCCTGCTTTTCTTTCTTTTTTCTCAGCCCTTCCCCTTCTGACTTGGTCTCCCCTTCAGCCTCCTTTCCCCTTCTCACTTCATCACTCTCAGAAGGAATCTCATCTTCGATCACCGTTAAAATATCCTCATTTTCAGACAGCTCTTGCTTAGCGACCTTTTTCTTTGGAGCACTTTTCTTACCCGCTGCCTTCTTGCGAGCTTCTTGCGCTAAAAGAGCCGCCTTTGCCGCCACTTCTTGAGCCACTCTTGCCGCTTCCATCGCCGCCTCCGCTGCCGCTGCCGCCGCCAGCGCCTCATCCTCCACCTCATCAACCTCATCAACCTCGACCAGCTTCTCCGCTCGCCCAGATTCCTGAGCAGCCTCTTCGATTTCTAAGGCCAATTCCGGCTCAGAAGCTGAGCGCCCCCCCTTTTTCTTCACGGCTTTTTTAGTCGCTTTTTTAGTCGCTTTTTTAGCGGATTTCTTCGCCGCTTTTTTAGTCGCTTTTTTTGCCACCTTCTTAGTGGCTTTCTTGGAGACCGCTTTGGTCAAAGACTCCTTCGGGCTTCCCGTGGGATCAATAGGCTCTTGCTCTTCAGTCATGAAATATAAAATTGGTGGAGGAAACGGGAGAGCTGCCTTTCCAAAAAAGACAACTTACCTTCATTCCAAAAAACGACATCCCCCCGGGAGATCTTCTCCTGAATAGGAAGCTGTGCGTTGAGGATCGATGAGATCATCTTGTCTTCGAGGCGACTCCGCGCCCTAAGGCGACTTCTTTGCGTGGCCTCGGAGGTGGCCACAACCAGATTGAGCTCCTGATCAAAGTCAAATCCACTTTCAAAAAGAAGTGGCACATCAGCGACAAATATCGTCGTTGAGGGGTTTTTAAAAGATTTCTCCCGTTTCTCAAGACATTCCTTTCTTACTTTCGGGTGTAAAACTCCCTCCAAATTTCTTCGCTGCTCCTCATCCTCAAAAACCAGCTCGCGCAATCGCACCCGATCTAAGGCTCCATTCTCCCCGCGAACCTCTTCCCCCAAAGCCTCAGAAATCTCAGCCAACACTTCTGCTCGCCTCAAGAAGCCCTGCACCACCTCATCACAATCAAAAAATGCGATACTCGGAAGGAGGCGGCGCATCATCTGCCCAGCAGTCGACTTCCCCGTGGCGATCCCCCCAGTCAATGCGTAAACCTTCATCACCAAGACGCTAACTTCCTCATGAGCAAATGTCTCTTCGCAAAAAAAAGTGGGACCTGCCTGAGCAGATCCCACTTAAAATCTTTTGAGACCTTTTAGAGCCCTGGAGGAAGGACTCCGAGACCATCCACGGGGCCGCCGACTGCTGGCGCAGCAGGAACTCCGGTCGGATCTTGCCCATTCACGCGACGACCAGTGGCATCGATAATCTCAGCAGTCACGAAGACGATGAGGTTACTCTTGATGTGGTTCTGAGCCTTCGTCTGGAAGAGACGCCCGATGAAGGGAAGATCTCCAAGAATGGGCACTTTATCTTCCACACTTTGCACATCTTCACGCATCAGGCCACCCACGGCGACGGTGTAGCCATCATAGATGTTTAGACCAGTCTTCACGGTGCGGACTGAGAAGACAGGCATCTCAATGCGGTTCTCTGTGATGACAATCTGGACTGGGTTACCGAGAGCATCTGTAGCAGGCGAGGTGATCGGGCTGCCGTAGTTGATGAAGCCCTCAAACTCGACGATTGTCGGCGTAAAGCGTAGGTCAATAATGGAGTCATTTCCATCGATCTGGGCCTCTACCTCAAGCGTGACACCTGTGTTCTTCGTATCGAAGGCCGAGGGAGTCGCCGGAGTCACGGGGAAACCGCTGCCTCCGCCACCGCCACCGACACCGCCGAACCCACCAGTCCCGCCGACCTGGTTCGGAAGCTCGGGTGGTTCATACTCAGTTGGGTAGATAAACTCGCGAATGATCTCGATGGTCGCATTCTGGCCGGGAAGCGCCACGATGCTGGGAGCCGTCATAATGTCAGCTCCTCTTTTCTGGGAGAGTCCACGCATGATGACCTGCAACTGACCACTACTGAAGAGACCGGTCAAAGAAAGGATACCGGGAGCAACACTGGTCGCTTGCGCAGTCCGCTGTGGGTTATTCAAAATCGCATCAATGCTGTTTTGAGTCACGGCGGCAGCACCACTGCGATTTCCTGCGGTGATGATGTTCGAGACGTTTTGCTGAGGAGAAGCCGGAATTCCGGGGATCTGAACTCGATCAACAGTTCCGATGAAGTCTTGGTTGGTGCGAGAGGCACCACTGCCGACCGTTCCACCACCGAGGAAGTAGTTACTTCCAAATCCGAAGGGAGTGGCGATCCAGTCAAAGCCTAACTCCTCGCCATTCTCCTGGGAGATCTCGACGAACTTAGTCGTGACTCGAATCTGGCGAGGCGTCGCATTAGCGGCAGCTTTCACGATTCCATCGATCAATTCAAGATTCGTAGGAGTGTTACGGACGATCAGCGTGGAAGAGCTCTTCAAGAAACTTGCTGATGCGTTTGGCCCGAAGGAGACCCCGTTCTTCTTGAGAAGAGTGGTGATATCTTCGCGGGGCTTAATGCCGCCGCCACCAGCAGCGCCATCAGCAAAAGGATCGCTATCTAAAGCACCGCCACCGCCATCATTTCCGCTTGTGGTAATGAAGGTCTCAAAGGTGGGAGGAACCGTCCAGCGGCGCTGCACGATGTCTGCATCTGCGCCATCTCCAACGGGGAGGAGCGTCACGGCAAATTCGTCAACCTTGAAGCGTAGCTTCGCAGCATCACAGATATACTGGAGAGCGACGCGTAAGGGGACATTCTTGAGGTCCAACTTCTTGATTAAGGTGGCATTAGGATCAGCACTTGCGCCGAATCCATCTCCGGCTTCCGCATCAAGGGCTCCCCCATCTGCTGCTGCACCACCCTCGTCGATCACTTGAGGAGTGCGTACCACGAAGTTAATGCCCTTTTGAGTCTCATCGAGAGTGGTGTTATCCAGCTCAATGGAGCGCAGTCTCAAGAACTCGACCGCTTCTTCCACGGTGCTGTTGTTGAGTTTAAGCTCTGGGAGAATGATCTGGTTCAGCTTAGCTGTAATGGTGCGCTCACCAATTCCATCTGTCGAAGTCACGCCGGTAGAAATCGGGCCTGCTCCGAGAGGCGGCACTGCTAGCTCCCAAGCGCGATCCACTTCCATGAGCATCTTCGCGCGGGTTTGGTCATAAGCCGCACGGTAGTAATCTGATTTAATCGCGGCACAACGCTCCATCCAACGGCGAGCTGCCTTGTTATAAGGATCGATGCGGATGACGTTCTTAAACTCTTCTTCAGCTTTATCGTAGAGACCGAGATCGTAGAAGCCTTCACCCTTATAAAGAAGACGGCGGACCTTATCGACGTTTTTAGTATGCTCGTAGGTGAGAGAAGGATTCGTGCGGATCGGATCGTCAAGATAGTCGAGCCCCTTCTTAGCGATCACGCTGCCGGGATCATTCTTTTCAACTTCATTGAGAAGTTCACGTGCCTCTTCATACTTACCTGTGCGGCGGTAGCGCTGGGTGAGTGCAATGGAGCCGTCAGAAAGGTGATCATTGAGGACCTTCCGGCGGGAAGTGGTAGAAGTTCCATATGGGAGAAGGCTGAGGGCCTCTTTGTAGTTCTGCACCGCAGCTTCATAGTTGCCTTCGGCGTAGGCTTTCCGCCCCTCCATGAGGAGTTCGTCCGATTTTGCCATATCAGCCTGACGGCGGATGGCCTCCTGCTGAGCAAGGGATTGTCCATAACCCGTCTCGACTGAGACCGGCGCAATCACGAGAGCCGCTAAGGCAAACATGGTGCGATGGTTTAGGTGTGTGTGTCTCTTCTGCATGATCTGTTTGATTTATCGTTAATTTTTAGGGGGGTTGGAAAGCCTTTTCTTCAAAAGGTGACATTTTCCATGTCCCTCTCCGCGCCCGAGCTGAATTTTTCTACTGAGGGTCGCTTTTGGCTGCCATTTTGGGCAATGGAATTTCGCGAGTCTTCTCTTTATCATCGCCGATTTGGACGACTACGGAAGTGGGCTTGCGGTCGTCTCCGAGTTTCACTTCCACCAGAGTAAAGGCGGGCTTTTCCCCACCACTTGGCAAAGAAAATGTGCCGTTTTCTTCCACCTTAAACTGCTTTGCCCCTTCACCAATCGCATTCAAGCTGAAGGTAACGGTGTGGTCGAACTGAGTGGCAGCCCGTCGCTGAGCGGCCGGAAGGTTAAAGGGTAACTCGTAGACTTTGCCTTTTTTGTTAGGCCGCTGATCCTCGACAATCGCCCAGTTTCTGGGGCGGCGGCCGGTAGGGCCATCTTCCTCACGTGCATCGATCTCTTTTAAAAGAAAACGATCTTTCCCCGGGGCTGCCTTGAAAAAAGTATCCCCCTTTGAAATCGCTTCAGAGGCTGGGATGCGATTTGTCTGAGTCCGTTTGCCGAAGGCTCTGAACTGCAAATCAAATTGGTAGCCTTTTCCAAGCACACTCTTGAAGAGAAGGAGCCAGAGATCGCTTTCGACTCTCACGACTTCAAGCTTGGAAATGAGGTCTCCGTGACTCTTGGGGTCATTCGGATCAGTCTTCGCTTGGAATTCCTCAAGGTTGGTGAAACCGTCTCCATCTTGATCCTGCACCGGAGAATCAGAAAATGAAGGGTCGATCCGGTGGTCCACCCACCATTGGTTATCAATCGGAGGATGCACTGGGGCATCCATCGTCAGGAGATCGAGGGGCTCGCGGAGATTATCGCCACGGGTATAGAGATCCACACTGGTGAAGAGATCGACGGGGCGGCCCGCTGGGGTCGCTCGGCGCTCAATCGGGCTCGCCTCAGTCACGGAGCTCGTCACGAAGTCAGCCAAGTCTCCACCGGGGACAGTGACGTCATTCTTCTTAGGTGGGTTACTTGCGCCGAATTCCTCGTTGACGGCTTGGTTCCCACTAAAGCCGAGATAGCCGAGGCCTACGAGAACGAGGGCGCCACCACCGAGGGCTGCAATATGGTAATTTTGTTTGATCCAGGACATTCTTTGGTAGGTGTTATTATTTGAGTTCTGGGAATTCTTTCTCCTCCATGAAGAGAAGGAGATCTGCACGGAGATAAATGACGAGCTCATCACCACCGGAGACCTTGTTCAAGATCTGCTCGGATTTCATCATTTTTTCGGCTGATTCCTCTTCCCCTTCCATGACGATATCATCGCCAAAATCGTTCATCTCCTTCGGTTTAGCGGCAGAAGCTGACTGACCAGAGGACGGGATGGGTGAGGGATTTAAGATACGGACGAGGCGAGTCTCGAAGAAATACTCGTCAGAATTGGCAATCTCAGCGAGAAACTTGCGGGCTGGGCCTTCTGCCGCCCTGACCACAAGCTCAAAAGGCATGCGATGGGCCACTGGAGGGAGTTGCTCAAAGGGAGATTTTTTTGCTCTCCCCTTCCCTTTCTTTGATTTCTTCTTGGGCCTAGGTCGCTTTGCATTCTTCCCTTTCTTTTGCCCGACGGCATCTGGCCAAGCTTCGCCTTTTTCAGCAGGGAGCTTCACACGAACGAGGTTTTGGACGGTGCCAATACCAGCTGCGGCGATGTTCTCGAAGAGATACTCCATCGCTCCAAGTTGGTAGGTCAAGATTCCGGTAGAACCTTCCTTGGGAGGGCCGCCGGTGTAACTTTCGAAGCCCAGGTTGAAGGACTTTGGAAGAGCGCCGGGCTCAGGGAAGAGCGCTTTCACCTTTGCAACTGTAGAACTCAGCTTTTCTGAGAACACCGCGCCAGTAACCTCTGGCAAATCCTCAGGACGGTAAGCGAGGAGCTTCTCGCGGGCTTCCTTTTGCTTCGCCAAAACGGCCTTAAGATTGTCCTCCTTCTCCTTTGCACTTTCGACAGTGGGATAAGGATCGAGGGTTTTCATTTTCTCAAGTTTCGATTGCTTGGCGGCGATCTCATTCTGAACCTCTTCTAGACTGGAGCTAAATTTAGATCCGAGAAAGATGATCAGAGCGGCGATTAATAAGGTGATGCAGAGTAGGCCTGCGAGGAACTTGTTTTCTTTGAACCAAGTCATAATGATAATTGATAGGTGTGTGTGCTAGTTGAGTTTAATCGGCTTTGCGAGAGGGATGACTAGCTCGAAGGGGGCTGCGTAGTCGCCTGTTTCTTCATTTGGTGAAGCCATGTTGAGCTTGATGATTTGGCTGTCTGGAATCTCTTTCCCATCCCACTCGAAGGTGAGAACGTCTGAGGTTTTCAGACGTTTCAGGATTTCTAGCACCTCGATATTTTTATTCAGGTGATAGCCTTTAATTGAAATAGAGTCAGCCATCTCTTTCCCTTCTTGCATCGAAGAGCTCCCGTAGTTGGCGGTCGCGAAACTGGCATCAATCACGGCTTCCGTGCTGCCATCACCCTCGAGGCTGAAATTAGTGCGGAATTCAAGGTCTGAAATCCAAACATTTTCGCTGATGAAGTGCTGAGAAATGTCATTCCAAATATCGATGGTGGATACGCGACCTCGCTCGGCTGCAGCGTAGGACTTGATGAGCTCAAGGCTTTCTTTTTCAGCCTTGAGAAGCTTCTCAATCTTGCGAGCGGGTTGCTCTAGGTTGATTTCTTCTTTCTCGAGATCCGCTAAGAAGGCCTTGCCATCACCGACGGACTTCCCTTTGAAGCCGGCCCATGCCGCGAGTCCAGCCAGAAAGAGGCCCGAGGCCAGAATGAGTGCGGGCTTGCGGCGACTAATATCGCGCTGGGCTTGCACCACGTCTGGCACGAGGTCGATCCCGACCACGGATTTCTCCGCGGCACGGAGACCTAGTCCAACAATCTCGCCCAGCATGTGAGCCTCGCCTCCGAGAGTATCGACATCCACCCCTTTTCCAACGGAGATCCGCTGAAGAGGATTGAAGGTCTCGACTGGTAGGCTGAGCTTTTCCTCGAGGAATTCCCGGAGATAGGGAAGATTTGCGGAGCCCCCGGCGAGGAGCACCTTAGTAGGGGCACTTCCACCTTGCTGGCTGCGGAAAAGAGTATTGGTCCGCTGGATTTCTGCGGTGAGACGAGTCAGAGCATTACGAATCACGGTGCCCAGAGCGGCGGTGGCTTCATCAAGTTGACCGGCATGCCCACCACCGAGGGTGACGAGACCAGTCGTTAGTTTACTATTCTCGGCTTCGGCGAAAGAGACATTATAGTCCTTCGCGATCGCACTCGTGAGGTTGGCTCCCCCGATCGAGACTGAACGAGTGAAAAATTTCCCTCCCTCGGCGTAGATGAGATTAGAAGTCTTCGCTCCGATATCTAGGAGGAGGATGCTTTCCTCCAGCCCCTGGTAGTTATAGCGGAAGGCATTATAGAGAGCGATGGGGGCACAATCAACGAGGCGCGTGCCTAGACCAGTTTCTGCAACCACTGAGTTCAGATCATTGAGAGAGTCTGACTTGATCGCAACAATGACCACTTCTGTCTCGATGCCTCCCGTCTCGAGCTTTTCCCAGTCCCAGACGACCTCATCGATCGGGAAAGGAACATTTTGCTGAGCCTCGAACTTGACGAGCTCATCCATATTCTCTTCCTCCAGGGGGGGGAGCTTAACGAAGCGGACAAAAACCGACTGACCAGAGAGGGCATAAGCAGCTTTTTGATTGCCGACCTTGAGCCCTTTTGCGAGCTCTTTGATGGCAAGTTGAACCTGTGGGATGCGGGCAGCCTCCGTTGCTGGATCGGCAAGGATGCTTGTCGCTCCGTAAGACTTTAAAACCAAGCCTTTCTTGGTCTGGGCAAAAAGGCCCATGGAAATCCGTTGGGATCCGATATTGAGTGCGATAATCGACTGTTGATCAGCCATGATAGTATATGTGTGTGGCTCGTGTGTGAGGTGGATCTAACTGAGAAAGAAATCTAGCGATTGTTCTTCGGCTTCACTTCGGCATATCGATCATACCAAAGAGGGGCGAAAGGAGTCTGGGTTTTGTCAAGAAGGGGGAATTTTTGAGTCACTTCGACTCCCTTGAGCGAATCACGCCACCAGCCTTTTTTGGCCCCATGGTTGAAGAAGCCCACCATGGCACCATTCCACTCGATCTCTCCACCAATGGCCTCTAGGTCACTCTTGCTAGCGCGGTCCTTACCAGTGATGCGCTTCAGCGTATTCGGTGAAAGATAGATCGAAACATACTGTTCCTCATCGGTTGGGAAGTTCACGTAAGTGACAGTCTTCTTAATCCAGTATTTTTTCCGATCCTGCCCTTTTACGACCACGTTCCAATTGACCTTGATCTCGTCTAGATATTTATCCTTAGGCTCATCCTTTAACTTCTGAACCTGTAGCTTCACCTCCACTTCTAGCCAATCCTTCGGTTTGAAATTCTTACCATTTCCATCGTTAATGTTTGGTGACTGGAGATCATCGAACTCCGGATCGCCCACATCGAAGACCGCTTCCTTAGAGAGAGTGAGCTGCCCAAAAACGACGGGGGAGAAAGCCACCGAACACGCGAGAGGCAGGAAAGATCTGCAGATTCTAGAAATACTCATAAATTCGTGAAAGTTCTCAGACAACCTAGGAAATCCGAATAGGGCACGGCTAGCAAAAAACGGGGAATCGCTTGCTTTTTTTAGCGATTGACAGGGTCAAACGATTATGAGCGAAGCCTTTTGACAAATTCCCTCGATCAAGCCCAAGCTGCCACCCATGAGGCCACGCTCCCAGATCACCCGTGCCATTGAGCGAAATTCTCCGCTCGTTGTCGGAGCCGCCTCAGAGCTGACAACGCTCTCCAAGCTCCCAAGTGACCACTGCGACATCGTAGAACTCAGGCTCGATTCATTATGCGGCCAAGCCAAGGAGCCCCAAATTGCACAGGTGATCGATTTTGCACAATCCTCTCCCCTTCCACTCCTCATCACCGCTCGCGGACCCGACGAAGGTGGGCAATCTCAGTGGTCGGTCGCCGATCGCGCCGCCGCGTATCGCAGCCTCCTACCCTATGCCTCGCTCATCGATATTGAGTTACGGGACTTCCCTACCCTCTCAGACATCATCGAGGAGGCTCGGCAAGCTGAGGTTTTAGTCATTGGCTCCTTTCATCATTTTGAAAAAACCCCATCGCTCGATTTCCTCGTCGCCAAAAAGCTGCCCCACCTCGTCGATGTTCATAAATTTGCACTCATGGCAAATTCCCTCGCAGACATCAAAACCCACTGCTCCTTGATCGACTCATTCTCAGATCAAAAACTCTCGATTATGGGCATGGGACCACTGGGAGCCGCCGCGCGTCCTCTGATGGCGCAAGCCGGATCACTTCTGAATTATGGCTTCCTCGGCGATACCCCCACCGCCCCGAACCAATGGCCCGCCAAACTCCTCAAGGCCGCCATCTCGGTCTAAGGGACGATCTTCACCGGGGCCGGAGGCAAAGCCGCCAAAAACGTCTTCCCGTAGCGCTTGGTCACCACGCGATTATCCAAAATCACCACCATCCCCTCGTCCTTTTTGGTTCGGATTAAGCGCCCCACGCCCTGCCTGAGCTTGATCACGGCCTCGGGCACCGAATACTGCATAAAGGGGTTTCCTCCTTCCGCCTCGATCTCTTCCAACCGCGCAGCGGTAAGAGGATGATCTGGCACCGCAAAGGGGATCCGCGTAATAATCACATTACTGAGAGCCTCCCCCGGCACATCCACCCCCGCCCAAAAACTCTCGGTCCCGAAAAGGACACTATTCACATCTTGGCGGAATTCTTCCACCATCTTTTGCCGAGGCATCCCCATCCCCTGCGCCAGCAAGCGCCAGCCATGCTCGTGGAAAAAATCCTCCATCGTCTCTGCCACGGATCTTAGAAGTCGATGGCTCGTAAACAGGACAAAAGCCTTCCCCTCCGTCTTAATGAGGACCCGTTCGATCCAGTGAATGAGCATCTTCTCATAATCATCATCTCGGGGATCAGGCATCGACTTCATAACATAGATCGACATCTGTTTTTGATAGTCAAAAGGACTACCGATTTTCACCGCTGGCACATGTTGCGCGCCCACTCTTTCTCTAAAATAAGTCAACTGATCATCGCCCGTCCCCAGAGTCGCACTCGTCGTAATGCAGGTCTTATCCGGCCCGAATAAAATCGGCCGCAGGCGGTCTGCCACCTTAATTGGAGCCGCCATCAGCACGAACTGGGTCCCCTCATACCCTGACTTCTCAACCCAATAGACACTCCCCCCATCCTCCTGATCCAGAAACATCTTTAGCCCCCCGTGCATCTCGCGCAGCCGCCGCGCCCCCTCCATCAGCTCGCTCTTGCGCGTATCATCCTCCGTCTCCTCAGCCACCTCCTCGATCGCAGTCCAACACTCCCGTAAAGGCCCCGCCAGAGTATTCTCTACCAAGTCCGGATTCCGCACGCGGCACTCCCGTCCCCACTCGCCAAATTGAACCACCTCCCCAATGTTCCCAAAAAATTCATCAGCCTCCTCCAGCACCTTCTGAGCGCAAGCCATCGCCTCCTCCGCCTTTGCATACTTTAAAAGCCCTTTCCCCGTCTTAGGATGATACAGTCTTTGTAAATCAAAGCGTAACCCCGCCTGACTCAGACGCAGCCCTAGTGACTTTGCCGCCACCGCCTCCAAGGTATGAGCCTCATCAAAAATCACAAAATCATTCGGCACCAGAAAGCCACTCGGCTCGTTCTCGTTCACCTCCTCATCCGGATTTAAAAGCGAGAAAAACAGACTGTGATTCACCACCAAAACCCGCGCGCTCTGCGCCAATTTTCGCGCCTCTTGGAAAAAGCAATTTCCCCGGGGCCCACAAGTCCGCTGCGTGCAGATGTGCGATTCACTACACACCTGTAACCACACCTTGAGTGAGGGCTCAAAGTCCAAGTCACTCTTCGTCCCATCCCGTGTCCCCTCCGCCCATTTCCAAATTTCCATTAGCTCCTCCTGCTCACTTGAAGTGAAAAGATCACCCCCATGATCCATCGCCCTCCGCAGCCTCAAAGGACATAAATAATTCCCCCGCCCTTTTAACAAAGCCGCCTCGAATGGCTCCGCCAACAACTTCCGCACAATCGGCAAATCCTTCCCGATCAACTGCTCTTGCAAGTTAATCGTATGCGTTGAAATCACCGCCTTCTTCCCCTCTCGCAGCGCATACTCCACCGCCGGAATCAGATAGGCCAAAGACTTCCCCACCCCCGTTCCCGCCTCCACCACTAGCGAGCGCTCACCCTCTAAAGCATCAGCCACCTCACCTGCCATCTGCTGCTGCTCCGCCCGGTATTCAAAGTCAGGTGACTTTGAAAGCATCCCCGTTTCCGAAAACACCATCCGCATCTCATCCCCAAAAGAACTACCACCACCGAGCGAAATCACAGCCGCTTTTAGCCCCTTCCTAATCGAAAGCCCACCCTTAATCGAAATTCTCCCCCAGCACCTAAATCATCATCTCCTAATCCCCCCATCACTCGATTTTTCAGGGACTCTTAAAAAGAACCCTCCGCTAAAAAAGTTCCCCGCTCAGATCCACCCCCTCACATGAAAAACTCCACATTACACAAAAGCACACCCCTCCTCCGCTTCAGAATTGCAACACTATGAAATACTTAGCTCCACTCCTCATACTCGCCATCGGTATCTCGATCGGATGGCTCGGCAAACCAGCGCAAAAAAACTCGGAATCCCAATCCTCACAGGCGGAAGCCTCCGAGGCCGACCGCGTAAAACCATCCACTCGCAAGATCACAAAACCCGATACCCCAGTCGCCGCAAAGGAAGAAGCCTCCGCCTCTCCCTCCTCGCGGAGCAACCGACCAGCCGGACTCACAATCCCAGAAGACGCCGACTCTCCTCTTAACGCCTACCTCCCCCAGATCGAGGACATGATGAAACGAAGGCAAATGAGCAATGCTAAGCTTCGTATTAAAAAACTCTCCGCTCAACTCAAGCTCACCCCTGAGCAAGAAAAAGCCCTCCAAAAAGCCGCCGCCGATTTCAAAATCGACTTCTCAAGCATGACCACAGGGAACTTCAACCCATCCCAACTCAGCGGAGCAGACGCCTTTGAAAGCACCCTAGATGACATCCTCAGCGAGGAACAAAAAGACGATTATGAGGACCTAAAAAAACGTGAGTTGGCGAACCGCATCGAAAGCCGTGCCCTCCAAGAACTCGCCCAGATCAGTGAGCTTGACCTCAGCCAAGAACAGAAAGACCTCGCCTATGAGCTCTTCTATCAACAATCAGAAAAATTACTCAACAGTGGAAACCCCACCGATAACTTCGCGCTCTCGCTCAGCGGTCAAGGAATCAACCAAGCAGATATTGTCGGGATCGAGATGACCCCAGAAGGCCTCCCCCTCAGTCCCGATGGCCCAAACAGCACTCAAGCGGGCAGACAACAGATCCTCGAGCAGTTCCAAGCAGACCAAGAAAGAAGGCGGAACGAAAAAGTCGACCTCCTGCGCCCCATCCTAAATGAAAGCCAGATCGAACAATACCGCGAAAGCTTAGCCGCGCAGCAGCCTCCCATCATGGACTTCTCAGATGCCATGTTCATAGACGGACAAGAACCCAGCACGAATCCCGCCGGAGAATAAGGCAAGATTGCATTTCTCGCTCCATGGGCTAATTAATCGCCCATGAGCGACTCGCATCCCTTTCTCTCCTCCGATTTCCAAATCAAATGGTCCACCCTCACCCCAGACCACATCGCTGCTGACATCCGCAAAGCGATCGAAACCGGCAAGGCCAACATCGCCCAGATCAAGTCCATCACTCCAGACGCCGCCACCTTTGAAAACACCTTCGGAGCCCTCGAAAACGCCACCGAGGACCTAGACCGCTCATGGGGCCGTGTCAACCATCTCGACTCCGTCGCTAACTCAGACGCCCTGCGTGAAGCTCTCAATGAAATGCTTCCCCTCGTCTCCGAGTTCTCCTCCTCCATCTCGCTCGATGGAGAGCTCTGGACCGTCCTCAAATCCTTCGCCGAATCAGACACCGTCCCCCAACTCAGCCCCATTCAGCAACGCTTCATCTCAGAAACCTGCGCTGACTTCAAAGGAGCCGGAGCTGACCTCGCTCCCGATGCTAAAAAACGCATGTTCGAGATCAACAGCGAGCTTGCCCAAGAAACCCAAAAATACGGCGAAAATGTCCTAGACTCCACCAACGCCTGGGAGCTTTACCTCAGCGATGAGTCCCTCCTCGCCGGACTGCCAGCCTCTGCCAAAGCCTCCGCCGCAGAAGACGCCGCCTCAAAAGGCAAAGATGGCCAGTGGCGCTTCACCCAGCAACACCCCTCGATGTATCCCATCATGCAATACGCCGAGAGTGACTCCCTGCGGAAAGAAGTCTGGGAAGGAAGCTGCACCATCGGATACGGAGGAAAGCACGACAACTCAGAACACATCGCCACCATCATTAAGCTTCGTCAGGAAAAAGCCGCCCTCCTTGGCTTCGATAACTTCGCTGACCAAGTCCTCGAACGTCGCATGGCCAAAAGCGGAAAAGGCGCGCTCGATTTCACCACCAATCTCCACGCCAAAATCCACGATCGCTTCCAAGAAGAAACCCGCGAGCTCCAAGACTACAAAGCCCAAAAAACCGGCACCCCATCCGGCCCGCTGGAACCATGGGAAATCGCCTACTGGACCGAGAAACAGCGTAAGGAGCTCTACGCCTTCGATGATGAAGCACTCCGCCCCTACTTCCCCGTCGGCCAAGTGATGGATGGCCTTTTCTCCCTCACCTCAAAGCTCTTCGGCATTCAGATCTCCCCCTCAGAATCTGAAACATGGCACCCTGAAGTCACCTTCTACCAGATTAGCGATCACGCCTCCGGCGAGCACCTCGGCTCCTTCTACGCCGACTGGCACCCGCGCGAATCAAAACGCGGCGGCGCTTGGATGAACTACCTCGAAACAGGCCTCCCCCCACAAGGTGAAAAAACCCGCACTCCCCACCTCGGCCTCATCGTAGGTAACATGAGCAAGCCCACCGCCGATACCCCCGCCCTCCTCACCCATCGTGAAGTCGAGACCGTCTTCCATGAATTTGGCCACCTCCTTCACCACCTCCTCTCCAACGTCGAAATCAAATCCCTCGCCGGCGTCAATGTCCCCTGGGACTTTGTCGAGCTCCCCTCCCAGATCATGGAAAACTTCTGCTGGGATCGCGACTCGCTCGACCTCTTCGCCAAGCACCACGAAAGCGACGAAACGATCCCCGATGAACTCTTCGAAAAAATGATCGCCGCGCGAAACTACATGTCCGCCTCCGGCTTCATGCGCCAACTTGCCCTCGGCAAACTCGACCTCGAAGTCCACCTCAACTTCGAGCAATACCAAGGCCGTGACCTCGATGAAGTCGACCGTGAAATCCTCGCCGACTACAAAGCGAAACTCGCCACCGATGGCCCCTCCATGATCCGCCGCTTTAACCACCTCTTCTCATCCCCCGTCGGCTACGCCGCCGGATACTACTCCTACAAGTGGGCTGAGGTCCTAGACGCTGACGCCTTCACCCGCTTCCGCAAAGAAGGCATCCTCAACCCCGAAACAGGCATGAGCTTCCGCCACGAGATCCTCGCCAAAGGCAACTCCCGCCCCGTCGACGAATCATACCGCCAATTCATGGGCCGCAACCCTGATCAAACCGCCCTCCTAGAGCGCTCCGGATTATCATAAGCTTAACTCAGCCAAGATCCGGCGGCCTCACTCCTCCCGCTTGATCCCTAGCTCCTTAAGCAAAAGCCCATCTAGATCATCTTCACTAGGTTTTAGGCATTCAGATTTCCCAAAGCGCACGATCTGTAGCCGCTTCTCAGTCTCTCCGATTGCTAAAAAAATATCCTGCACACGTAGGCCCGAGTAGCGCGTCCCGATCACCTTACCAAAGAAGCGTCCATCCCCACCCGCACTGGTCATCATCTCGCCCGACTCAGTGCTGAAGTCACTAAAATGTTCACGGATTGCCGCATCGATGTGCTTTTGAATTTCTACAGTGTTCATGACTTCATGATCGGTCTTCTTTTAATTCCCCCTTCACCTCCCTCACCTAAGCATGATTTCGGAAAATCAGATGCTCATTGCGCTCGTGAAGATTACCGACGAGGTAAGGTGAGGTCAAGAGCACGACCCATTGCCCATCTTGATCACGGGCAATGACGCAGCCCGAGGGCAACTCCACGGCAGGCGGCTCACGCTCACTGCGAGACCGCTCCGCTTCCTTTTCCTCGAACCACTGCACCACCGTCCAGCGAGGATGTTCTAGGCGAGTTTCCACCTGATACTCAGAAAGAAGTCGCGCTTGTAAAACCTCAAACTGGAGGGGCCCCACCGCCCCCAGGAGAGGAACCGCCTGCGCGCTATTGTGGACTTGGTAAGCCTGAGCGACTCCTTCTTTCATCAGCTGCTCCATCCCAGCGCGATAGCGTTTCACATTAAGCGTGTCACTATTCATAATATAAGTGAAGCACTCGGGGGTGAAGCGAGGCATCTCTTGATACTCGATCTTAGGATCACTCGTGAGCGTGTCGCCAATGAGGAATTGATAGTTTCCCACCAAAGCGAGAATATCTCCCGCATAGGCTGTATCAAGAGTCTCGCGATCTTGGCCGAAGAGCTTCTGGGCATTGGCAAGCCTGACTTTCTTCCCCGATCGTTGATCAATCACCTGCATATCCCTCTGGAACACCCCAGAAACAATGCGGATAAACACCGCGCGGTCACGATGACGCGGGTTCATATTAGCCTGAATTTTAAAGACGAAACCCGAGAAATGCTCACTCTGCGGGGCAATCAGCTGATCCTGACTCAGGCGCCCAGCCGGAGGCGGAGCCATTTCTAAAAAGCTCTCCAGCATGTTCTGCACGCCGAAGTTATTCATAGCGCTCCCGAAGTAGATCGGCATCTGCTCCCCCGCCAAAACCCGTGCCAGATCAAGCGGCTCGGTGAGGCCATCTAAGAGTTCCACCTCCTGAAGGACACTTTCATAAAGTTCATCACTCAAAGCTTCACGCACCTTCTCATCCTCGATCCCCGCGACCTCAAGCGGGGCTTTAAACGCCCCATGCGCCGTCCGCTCGAAGAGATTCACCTCCGCCTTCATCCGGTCATAGACCCCGCGAAAACGAGGACCATCTCCGAGCGGCCAATTCACGGGAGCCGGAGCCAGTTTAAGAACTCTTTCAAGCTCATCCATCAGCTCCAAGGGCGGGCGCGAAGGCCGGTCCATCTTATTCACGAAAACAAAAATCGGAACCCCACGGCGCCGACACACCTCGAATAATTTTAAGGTCTGAGCCTCGATGCCCTTACCAGCATCAATCACCATCACCGCCGCATCCACCGCAGAAAGCACCCGGTAAGTGTCTTCAGAGAAATCGTGGTGCCCAGGAGTATCCAGCAGATTGACGCAGCAGCCTTGATACTCGAATTGCAGCACGGTGGATGAAACAGAAATCCCCCGCTCCTTCTCCATCGTCATCCAGTCACTGGAAGTCGCTTGCTGCTCCCGCTTAGAGGTCACACTACCAGCCAAGCCGATCGCGCCTCCATAAAGGAGGAGTTTTTCCGTCAGAGTCGTCTTACCCGCATCTGGGTGAGAGATGATGGCGAAGGTGCGCCGCCGCGCGATCTCACGAGCGACAGAACTGGGCACCTGATTCGAGGAATCTGAAGTGGTCAAAACAGAGAGACGGGTAACTTGCCCGCGAGTGATTAGCAACTCTCCCGATCACTTCAGAAAAATAAATGACCGTGAATGCTACTCCTCCGCGATCACCTTCGTCTTAGCCCAATCATCCCCCAGCCTTCTCCCCGCTCCCACATTCCCGCTACGCGACAGCATGATGAAGCACTCGATCACGCCGAGAAGCGGAACGGCAAAGAGAAGATTCCGAGTCGCCCCCGTGACCCAGTCTCCGCTGAGAGAAGCACCCTCCTCACTCACTGCTCTGATTCTCATCGCCTTTTTGCCGATGCTCTGCCCATCGAGGAAGGGAAGGCTATCACGAGTCAACATGACCAGCCCAATCACGGCATATTGTAAAAAACCTGAACCCGTAATGAGTAAAACGAGATAGCCAATGAAGCTCGCCGCGATGCCATCAATCAGCAGCCCCAACAGGCGCTTCACCAAGTCAGTCTCCACCCCATCAGACGCCGATGCGGAAATCTCTTCAACGGGCTCAGGCTCCGACTTAGGCTCGGCGGCGGGAGCAAGCTTAGAGGGAGAGCTCTGATCTGGCTCAGCCTGATCAAGCGCGCTCACCGGCGGCCGCACGGGCGGAGCCGTCTTAATGGTCGGTTTAGGAATCGCTTTCTTATCTTCAGCCATAATCCGAGCTTAGCATCAAATGAGCAATTGGGCGAGGTCCGTCCGCTTTTTCATTCTTTTTCACTCCCCTCGCTCTTAGATTTCCTCGCACTCCCCTGCCTCTCGCCTATCCTTGCCGCATCTGAAAAAACCTTCCATTTCCATGACTCGATTTGCGCCGCCACTGGCGCTCGCTCGCTCGAGGTGAGCGAAACGATCCAAGAACTCTGGAGCGGCTATGGGGAAATTTTACGCATCAAGTTGCAGGGAACTCAGCCCGCCTCAGTCATCGCCAAACACGTCCACTTCCCCAAAGATGGAACTCATCCACGGGGGTGGAATTCTAAGCTCGCTCATCAACGGAAGCGCAAATCCTACCAGATCGAGAGGGCGTGGTATGAGCATTGGAGTGAGCGCTGCGGGGAGCAAGCGCGCGTCCCAAAGCTCCTTCACCTCGATCAAAGCGCAGAGCAATCCCTCCTCCTCCTAGAAGACCTAGATGCATCCGGCTACCCACTCCGCCTCAGCACTCCGTCTCCCGCGCAAGTCCGTGGCTGCCTTGACTGGCTGGCCCACTTTCACGCCACTTTCATGAATGCCGCACCTCAGAAGCTTTGGCAAAAAGGCAGCTACTGGCAACTCGAAACCCGGAGTGAGGAACTCGCCGCGCTCGCTGATCTAGAGCTCAAAGAAGCAGCTCCAACGCTCGACCGGATCCTAAATAACGCGCGCTATCAAACGATCATTCACGGCGATGCCAAGCTAGCGAACTTCTGCTTTGCAGAAACCCACCCTGCGGTGGCCGCAGTGGACTTCCAATACGTCGGCGGTGGATGCGGCATGAAGGACCTCGCCTACTTCCTCGGATCTTGCCTTGATGAATCCGCCTGTGAGAGGCAAGAATCCGAGCTCTTGACCTACTATTTCACGAGTCTCCGGCGCGCCCTCACCAGTGAGCAAGCGGCGGTCGATGCCGATGCTCTGGAACAAGAATGGCGCGCACTTTTTCCAATTGCCTGGGCTGACTTCCATCGTTTCCTCAAAGGCTGGAGCCCCGGACATTGGAAAATCAATTCCTACAGCGAGCGGATCTGCCGCGAAGTCATCAACTCGCTCTAAAGTTTGCAGGAAGCCACAAGTTCAACCAAGATCTGCCGTAACAATGAGTGAACCTGAGAAGCCCCCTAGGCAAAAAAGAGACAAAGATCATAAAAATCCTAGCCGCCCCACTCGCCCCACTGCCCCCAACAAGGCGGAAACCGCTCTCCTCCCCGCCTTTCCCGGCCTTCCGCTAGAGAAAATCCTTGTCCCTAAAACCGAAGCCGACTGCCAATCTGCACTCGCCGAGATATGGGCAGCTGGCATCACCGGCTTCGATACCGAGGCAAAGCCCACCTTCCGCAAAGGCGAAGTCAGCAGCGGTCCGCACGTCGTCCAATTTTCCCTCAGCGACAAGGCCTACATCTTCCAACTGCGAAACGAGGCTTGTCAAAAAGCAGCCGCCACCATCATCGCCTCAGAGGAGATTTTGAAAGTTGGCTTTGGTCTCAAAAATGACCACAAGCAGATCCGTAAGCGCCTCGGGATAGACCTCACTCAGGTCCTCGATCTGGATCAAATCTTCCGGAAGATGGGCTACGCGGGGCAAATCGGAGTGCGAGGCGCGATCGGGGTGCTTTTAAAACTCTGCTTTAAAAAGTCCAAGTCCACCACCACCAGTAATTGGGCCCTCGCAGAACTCAGCGAGCGGCAACTCAGCTACGCCGCTAATGATGCTTACGCCGCTCTGAAAATCTTAGAAAAATTGCAAGAAAAGGGACTAGTCGGGGAAGACGGAGAGCTTCTCTGAGCCCCTCAAAAATCCACGCTAGCCACCGGCAAAGACCGGCTGAAAGCCCGCTTCGCAGAGGATCTGCTTCACCTCCTCACGCTTATCGCCCTGAATCTCAATGCAGCCATCTTTCACCGTGCCACCCACTCCGCAAGCCCTCTGCATCTTCTTGGCGAGTTCCTTCTTCTCGGGAAGGCCGATGCCCGTGAAATTCTTCACCACCGTGACCGCCTTCCCACCACGATGAGCGGTCTGCCGCACGATGTCCACTCGCCCACGCTTCATGTTTTTTGCCCCACGCCCGGAGCCCTCTTGCTGCGCTTCCTCCGGCTCAGCTGGCCCAGCTGGCAAATCGCCCAAAGCATCCAGAGCCCCTGCCGCAAAGGGATTTTGAACTTCGAGTTCCTTCTCTTGCTCCGCCTTTAAGCGTGCTGCTTTTTCCTTTCGCCGGCTCATTTCTTTTACTTTGCAAAGTGCTTGAGAATCGTCTGTACCAGTCCCTCGATGTCGTGCTGATCTGACTCGATCGATGGAGCACCGCATTGTGCTTGGAAGGCTCGATGAGTGACGGGGCCGATGCAGGCAGCCTCACAGCCTTCTGGCCAATCGAGGTCCATTTTGAAAAAATGATCCACCGTAGAGCCGCTGGTGAAGGTGATCAGATCCGCGCCTTCCTCTCGGAGTTGCTCCGCCGCTCCCGTGGGGTCACTCGTCTCAGAAACCGTCCGGTAGGCCAGGCAGCTATCAACAATCGCACCGAGCTCCATGAGGCCATCATAAATCACATCACGCGTCTCCTCAGCCTTGATCCAGAGGATTTTTTGATGCTCCACACTTTCGTTCTTAAAAGCCTCGATCAAGCCCTCCGCTACGAATTTTTGAGGGAGTAAATCGACCGCGTAGCGATACTCTCGGATCTTCGCCTCCGTACTGGGCCCGATCGCGGCGATACGGCATCCTCCCAAGCTGCGCGCGTCTTGATAGGTCGCATAAAAGGCATCGAAGAATCGCTCCACCCCATTCGGGCTCGTAAAAACGAGCCAGTCATAAGTATGAGACTCGGCAACCGATTCCGCAAAGCCCTGCTTATCCTGAGGATGCTCGATACGGATGGTGGGCAGCTCGATGACGTCTGCGCCCAGCTCAGCGAGGCGCTTGCTCAGACCACCTGCTTGCTCTCGGGTCCGAGTGACCACAATCCGTTTGCCAAAGAGCGGGCGAGTCTCAAACCAATTGATCTTTTCACGCTCGCGAACCACCTCTCCAATCACGGCCACAGCGGGTGATTTAAAATGCGCCTCCTCCACAATGTCAGCGATCGTCTCGAGAGTTCCCTGCACCGTTTGGTGCTTTCCGGTAGTGGCCCAACGGGTCAGTGCAATTGGCGTCTCCACGGCCGCTCCACCCTTCATGAACTCCTCACAGATCCCTCGGAGGCGCGAAACACCCATCACGAAGACTTTGGTGCCCGGTGTCTGAGCGAGCTGTTCAAAATCGAGTGAAGTCTCGCCCTTTGTCGGATCTTCATGACCCGTGAAAATAGTCAACTGCGAGCAATGATCCCGATGCGTGACCGGGATCCCCGCATAAGCTGGGCCTGCGATCGTAGAGGAGATTCCGGGCACAATTTCAAAAGGCACCCCTGCTTCCGCCAGCTCGGCGGCCTCTTCTCCCCCCCTGCCGAAGATCATCGGATCGCCCCCCTTGAGACGTGTCACGACCTTTCCTTGCAGAGTTTTCTCCACGATGAGGGCATTGATCTGATCCTGCGGAATGGCATGATCTGCCGCGCGCTTTCCGGCGAAAATGAGCTCACAGCCCTTCTTGGCCCAGCCGAGCAACTCCGCGCTAGAGAGAGCATCATACACCAGAACATCGCACTTCTCGATGCACTCTTTTGCCTTCAGCGTGACTAATCCCAAATCGCCGGGACCTGCGCCGACGAGGTAACAAATTCCCTGCTTACTCATTTTAAATTTTCAAAAAGTTGCTGGGCCACTTCGAGCGGGACCACACCGCTGGCTCTGCTCTTACGAGGCGAGCCGGGATTCTCAGGAAAGACGCGTGCCCCCATCTCTAAATGCTCACCTGTGAGGGTAGACCACACCCCAATCGGAGTGGAGCAACCAGCATCGAGCAGTCTCAAAAATTCACGCTCTGCCGTGATGCGGTTCCAAGTATCGAGATCATTTAAGGCATCAATCAACTCGCCGCTCTCCTCATCACCTCGGCGGATTTCTAAGCCCACAGCCCCTTGCCCGGCAGCCGGGAAAAAACTCCGCTCCGGGAGACACTCCACGAAGACGGGATGGCGATGAATCTCGAACATTCCCTCCGTCTGGTAGCCGAGTCGGCTCAGGCCAGCTTCCGCCAGAATAATGCCATCGTAGTCCGCATCCATCGCCGCCTTCTCCATGCGCGTCGGCACATTACCACGGAGATCGACAATCTTCACACCCGGCTTCAAGAACTGCAACATGCGTGCGCGACGCACCGAACTGCTTCCCACGCGCGATCCCTTCCGCACTTCCGACCACGGGATTTTCCCCACCCACACATCGGCCACCGGAGCGCGCTCCAGCACCGAACGCAGCTGAAAAGGCGGCTCTAAAACAGTGGGCAAATCTTTAAGACTATGCACCGCCACATCAATCTCCCCCTTCTCCAAAGCCACCTCGAGCTCCTTAATAAAAACCCCCTTATCCCAAATCCCCTCCACCTTTGCGACCTCGCTCAATGCCACATCCGTCCGGCGGTCGCCCGTGGTCTTGATAATCACCCTCTCCACCTCTAAATCTGGAAAATGAACAGCCAGCGCCGCCTCTGTCATCTCAGCCTGCTTCAGGGCAAGGGCGCTGCCACGCGTTCCGATTTTTAAGGTCTTCATAGTTTAGTCGTTCACAGTTGGAAGAGAGCTTTTATCAATCTCTTCACGGATGATTTCTTCGCAGAGCAGAAGCTGCTCCTCCCGCCGCTTCCTCGCCTCATCTGCCATCTCTTGCAAGGTATCAATATCGTAAAGATAGACCTCATCAATCTCACCGACCTCTGGATCAATGTCACGAGGGACCGCAATATCCACCATGATCAGCGGGCGGAATTTACGCTTACGCCGCACAGCCTCGACGTGCGCCGGCTTCACCACAAAGTGCGGAGCACCCGTCGCGGCGATGACCACATCCAAATGAGTCAACTCCTCTTCCCAACCGCGAAAGGGCACGGCGCGGCCACCTATTTCATCCGCCAAGTCCGCCGCCTTATCAAAGGAACGATTTGTCACCATCACCGAGGAGGCTCCGCGCGATTGCAGGGCCCGGGCTGTCTTACGGCTCATCTCACCCGCTCCGATCACCATCACCGAGCTCCCCTTCAGCTTCCCAAAAACCTTCTCGGCTAACTCTACCGAGGCCCCCGCCACCGAGGTCGCCCCTTCCTGAATCGCAGTGTGAGTGCGCACACGCTTCCCCACGCCGAAGGCCTTTTGAAAAAGCTTATTGAGGACCGCCTTCGTCGCCCCGCCATCCAGCGATCTTTGGTAAGCCTTCTTCACTTGGCCGAAGATCTCCGTCTCCCCCAGCACCATCGAGTTCATTCCGCTGGCCACTCGGCAAAGATGCTCCGCCGCTCCACGCGCCTCATGATGATAAAAAACCCCCTCTCGAGGGCCGGAGTAATCACGCTGACCACAGATCCACTCCTCCAGCTCCGCCACCCCACTCCCACCATTCACGACAGCGTAGTATTCCGTGCGATTACAAGTCGATAAAACCACCCCTTCTAAGACATCACCCGCCGATAAAAGCATCTCCACCTCCCGATCCAAGCCCCCTTCCGTAAGCGCAAATCTCTCCCGCACCTCCACGGGTGCAGTCTCATGATTCAGGCCAAGACAGACGAGTTTCATCACAGCTTTGCAAAGACGAAGAGCGAGAGAATAAAGAGCAAGGTCAAACCGATCGCAAGATGCCGCCCGGGCATCCCACGGACGAAATGGATCCCGAGCAAAACAGCATAAAGAACCCAAGTGATCGTCGCCACGATGAGGTGGATATTCATCGAGCCTGACTTCATAAAAAGACCCGCCACGATTCCCGCCGTCAACACCAGCCAGCCCACCAAGGCAATCCGCGCCATCGCCTGCACCAAGCGCTGCACCGAGGGCATCCCCTGCACGAGCCCCCCACTAAGATTTCGCGATTTTAACCGACCATTCAGCACCAAAAACATCACCCCCGCCACCGCCGCCAAGGCCAGCGCTCCATAGGATAAAACCGAAAGCGCAGCGTGAGTCTCACGCCAGTGATCGACCACCTCTGCCCGTTCCACCCCAGCCGCAAAAGAGCCCGGAATGAGCGCGATGACTTGCAAAACCACCACCAACGGAGCAGTGAAAACCCCCAACAACGAGAGCCGATAAGCACTCCCCGTCACAAGATAAAAAAGAGTCAGAGACCAAGCGAGAAATAGGCAAATTTCACCCACATCACCGAGCGGACATCGCCCCCTGAGCTCACCCCGCCACCCCAGCGCCATCAGCTGAGCGCCGAAGGCCAGAGCCATCCATAAAAAAGCAGCCCGCCCCGGCTTCTCTGCCCTCATCGCCAACACCCCCAGAACACCCCCCGCTGCCGCAAGAGCTGTCGCAATGATGACCCAGCCAATTCCCATGCCCATGTAACTGGCCTCAAGCCGCGCAGCTTTCAAGCGCAGAACAAAAAGAAGGAAGAATTATTCTTACGCAGCGGGCGCAGCTCACTCCGCCAATCGCTCCAGCAAGCTCTTAACCAGCGGCATCATACGGATGATTTGCTGAGCTTGCTCGCTACGGGAACCCCGCTCCCGGCCAGCGAGGTGAAGCTCAAGAAAAGGAGAGAGCTCACTGCGGAGTCTGACATTCCCCGCCCAGCCCTTTTGCTCCATCAGCTCCCTTAATGAAGCCTGCATCGCTGCCGGACCACTCAGCTCGGCCAGCTCACTCGCGCTCCCGCCACCACTGAGCTTCAGAAAACCAAGCATCTCCTCCTGATTCGTGCCGCAGCGCTCCCAAACCCAAGCAGGCAGATCATCATCATACAACGGAGGATAAAGCACAATGCGCACACCCAGCTTGCTCTGATGAGACGTAAGGTATTCCGCAAATCCGTATGCGAAAGCCAGCCCTGCACCATCTCCCGCCTGAGGAACCGCCAAAACAAAAGGCCTCTCTGATTCACGCTCCCCCGCCTTAATCCAGAGAGTAGGCCACAGGAGGCCAGCCGCCGAATCACTTTGGGATTTAAAGACTTCATAACCCAGATTCTCAGGACCAAAGGTCCCTAGGCTCATCGCGGCAACTTGCCGGAGCGCCTTCTGCCCAGCCTCCGTCCCCAGATCTCGCTCGCCAATCATACTCTGCGTCTTCTTTAAATAATCCTCCATCTCAGCAAGACTCACCTCTCCCACGATCGGCTCGCTCTCCTCCTGATCGGCATTAGCCCCAAGATACAGCGCGATACAGATCGAGAGAATCAGCAAGGCCGGAATCACGGCGATCGCCACTTTAATAGCACTCATCCGAGTGCCTTTCAGTTCAGGATGAGTGGTCATTTTGAAAGCAAAAGGGCGACTTCACGAGCCGCGCGTTGATGAGTCCCAGGTTCGCCAAGCCGAGAGGCCGCCTCGAGAAGCTCAGCCGATAAATCCTCCCGCAATTGTAGATCTTTCAAATACCGCCCTAGCCACAAAGCCACCTCATAAGAATTCGCCTCAGATTGGATGAACTCCGGCACCACCTCACGCTCGGCGAGAATGTTAATGAGGCCGATGTACGGCAACTTAATGAGTTGGCGAGCCATCAGATAAGTCGGCCAAGCCACTTGATAAACAAGGCAATAAGGCATCCCATAATAAGCCGCCTCCAGAGTCGCCGTCCCGCTCGCCACCACCCCACAAGTCGCCTGCTGCATCAAAACCTGACTCCCACCATCTTGAATCTCGATCAGCCCCTCCGGTAGAGCGCTTTGCGCAAGCGCCGCCCGCATCACACGCCCCACTTTATCGCTCGCCGCCGCCGCCACGAAGCGCAGCTCAGACTTCTCGTCCAAAAAATCCACCAGCCGATGCACCGCCTCCAACATCATCGGAAAGAGCCGACTCACCTCACGACTTCTACTCCCTGGAAAAAGCCCCACCGTATTTGAAAGACGCGTTGAACCTCCCTCCCTCGTTAAATGCCCCGTCCCACCAATTCGCTTCTCCTCCAACTCATCCACCAAAGGGTGCCCCGCACAGCGACTCCGCAAGCCCGCCTCCTCAAACAAAGGCACCTCAAAAGGGAAGAGGCAAAGCATCAAGTCATGAGTCTTGGCGATTTGTGGAATGCGCCTCTTATTCCATGCCCAAACTTGCGGCGCAACATAGTGAACAATCCGAACCTCTGGCGCCCTCTCATGCACCTGCTTCGCCAAGCGGAGATTAAAACCCGGATAATCCACCAAAAGCAAAACATCCGGCTTCCAGTCCAACAGATCAGCGAGCGCCCGATCAAAGCGCTCCTTAAACCACCCATATCGACGCAGCACCTCCCACACACCCACCACCGCGGCATCATCCACCCAATCCTCCACAGCCCCATCTGCAAAAGCCGCCATCTCAGCCCCCCCCAGACCACGGAAAGAAACCTCCCCCCATTCACCCTGGAGGGCCTCCATTAACTCGGCCCCGTGCGTGTCTCCACTCACCTCACCGGCCACCACATAAACCGCTATACTCATCGTCTGAGCGGATGCTACGTCAGATCAAGCTTTTGCCAAACTGCAAATCGCTTCACAAGGGCTTGCTTCTCTCTCCCCAAGGCGTTAATTCATCAAAACAAGTCGCACTATGTCCGAAAAAAACGCTCCAAAGCCCGAATCTGGCCCCAGCCCCATCGGTGAGATTTCTCAAGAACCCTCAGCCTTTGAGTCCTTTCTCGATGCCAACCAAAAAAAACTGATCCTCATCGGGATCCTCGCGATCCTCGGACTCATCGCCTACGTCATCTTCGATGGCCTCAGCAAACTTTCCGCCCAGAACGCCGCCGGTGAAGTCGCCGCCGCGCGCAGCATCCCAGAGCTCGATGCCGCCAGCAAAAATCACGAAGGATCAAATGCCGGAGGCAGCGCTCTTCTCCTCAAATCCCAACTCCTCTGGCGGGATCAACAGCGCCAAGAAGCTGTCGAAGCCGTAGAAACATTCATCAGCTCCTACCCAGACCACCCTGCAATTGGCAACGCCCACGCCAGTCTCGGATCCTACAAACAACAGATGGGGCAGATCGAAGAAGCCAAAACCGCCTTCCTAAAAGCCTCAGAAACGGAAGGATCATCCGCCAGCTCCCTCGCCCTCCTCTCCCTCGGCGACCTCGCCCGCAGTGCCGGAAATGATGACGAAGCCAAAGCCCTCTACGACCGCATCATCAGCGAATATGAAGATCGCCACTTCCAAGTGAAATCAATGGCCCGTGATCGCCTAAAACTCATCGGAGTCGCCGCCCCCACCGAAAAGGCTCCTACTGCCACAGAGCCAAACACCCCTCAGAACACCCCCTCAGTCACCTCAAAACCCCTCACCATCCCAGGCCTTCCACCCCTCACCACCCCGGGTCAAAAAACTGACGATGCCAAAGAAACCGATCCAAAAGAAGACGGAGAACTTGGTGAACTCCCAGATCTAGAACTCCCAGAAAAATCACAAGGAAGCGAACCCGCAAAACAGCCCGCCCCCCCCACACCTGCACCCGCAGAATAACGCGAACTCCCTGAATTCATTCTTTCCTTATCCCGCATCCTGATCCAATAATCACCCAATAACCATTACCAACCGTGTTCGAAAAAATCATCAGCAAGTCTCCTGAAGACGCTCCAGCACCCCGTCAAGCCCCTCAAGCTCCAGCCGCCACCGCGGCCACCGATGCACCTGCCAAAGCAGCTCCATCTTCCAGCAGCTCCGCCGCCGGTGGACAACGTAACATTCTCAGCAATGACGTTCACATCAAGGGATCCGTCCGCTTCACGAATGACCTCCTCGTCGACGGTCGCATCGAAGGCGAAATCAGCTCTGATGGCGCCCTCACCGTCGCCGAAAATGCCCACATCAAGGCCGAGATCAGCACCAAATCAGTCGTCATCTACGGCAAAGTCCACGGGAACATCGTCTGCACCGACCGAGTCGAGATCAAAGCAAGCGCCGAAATGGTCGGCGACGTCAAAGCAGGCACCCTCTCCATCGAGCCCGGAGCCATCTTCGTCGGTAAATCAGAAGTTGGCACACCCTCCTCGGCTCCCAAAAAAGCCTCTCCCCAAGGAAACTCCAAAAAGCAACCCGCGAACAACCCCTCTCAAAAGGACGTTGCCAGCGCTTCTGCTTCCTAGGTCCCTCTAAGTCGTATTCCCTCGAACGACCTTGGCCTTCGGATTTTTCAAGAAAGACAAGAACACGGGACCCATCGAGGTCACTTGTCCTTTGTGCGAACATAGCCAGCAGGAATCTCCGCTGGCCGTCTCCTCCTATTGTAAAGGCTGCAAAGCATACCTCTCCTTCGAGAAAACTGGCGAAATCACGGCCCGGGCTCAAGCAAGCCCAGATCCCTTCGCCCATCGCCCCGCCCAGCCCAAAATCGACATCGAATACAAAGCACGCGAGGAAGCCCCCATCACTCCAGCCGCAAAAAAAGCAACACCTGCACCCGCAGTAACGAAACCTGCACCCGCAGCAACGAAACCTGCACCCGCCGCAACGAAACCTGCACCCGCCGCAACGAAACCTGCACCCGCAGCAACGAAACCTGCACCCGCAGCACCCGCACCCGCAGCACCCGCACCCGCAGCAACGAAACCTGCACCCGCCGCACCCGCACCCGCACCCGCCGCGCAAGAGCAGGAACAAGAGCAGGAACAGACCCAGGAAGACCTCCCTGAAATCAAGCCCCTCCTCGGCTCTGC
>CALDZJ010000058.1 GCA_937944055.1 uncultured Verrucomicrobiales bacterium
TCCGCTCCGTCAAAGTGACAGCCGGAAACGGGCGATATTTACGAATAGAGTCGGGTTTCATCGTCTCGGTTATTTTAGGATTCCATGAATCACCCCAAGTCCTCTCTAAGATCTGCTGTGCTCTTTGAAAACAATCCGACGGGGCAAAAATGACGGAGTTAGGAGACCCAATGGAAAAAACGGCCCAAAGAAAACACAGCGACTGCGGGCCCTGATTAGAGTCCGAGTCGCAATCCTAGGAGGAGGGCCAGAGTGAGTTTCACAAAAAGAGACAAACCCAGCCCGCTAAATTTGTCACCTCCAAAAGCAGGGCCATCCAGTTAGGGAGAAAAAGAACCACGGATTTCACAGATTCCCACGGATTTGCTTTTTCATAACTCCTTAAGAGTGCCGACTCATGAGATTCAGCACCAGAAAATTACTCCTAAGACTCCTCCTGCTTCAACCAATCCCCACTCGTCACAACCGAAAACCCCTCCACCCCTTTCAGCCATTCATAGATCCAGACTTCCTGCGGCTTTCCATCCAAACTCACCTCCACCCGAATCCGCTGATACTCGCCATTTCCCTCATCTCCCACACCACTCACACCGATCCCCTCAAATTCATCGAGCTCCCTCAGCAAGTCTGGACCGACTTCATAAACCTCCCCCTTCACCGTCCCACCCTCTCCCAGCACCAAGCCGGGATACCAATCGATCTTCACCAAAGTCCCTGCCACTTCCGCCGGACCTAACCAACGGCCCTGCTTCATCCGCCAATCATTCGACGCCCCCTTTCGCAGCGCTCCATACACGAAAATCAACTCACTCATCACTCGCCTCAAGAATCTTCGCGATCTCGTCTTTCAGCTCCTCGATCCCATCTCCCTCCATCGCAGAAATCGAGATGACCGGAACCTTCGGGAAGCGGTTTTTGAAAATCTCCAGATTCTCCTCGGCTCCCTCAAGGTCCATCTTGTTCGCCACTACCATCCAGGGGAACTTCGCGAGATCCTCGTCATACATTTTAATTTCCGTGCGCAGGGTCTGAATATCCTCAATCGGATCCCGCATTTCACTTCCCGGCATATCGACCACAAAGAGCAAAACCCGGCAGCGCGTGATGTGACGCAGAAACTCATGCCCCAAGCCGCGATTCTCATGCGCGCCCGCGATCAAACCCGGAATATCTGCCACGGTGCAGCGATCTTTCCCCAGAGTCACCACCCCGATCTGCGGAGTGAGCGTGGTGAAGGGATAGGAAGCGACCTTTGGCTGCTTCGCTGAGACCTTACCAAGAAGAGTTGATTTCCCCGCATTCGGAAAGCCGACCAATCCCACGTCCGCGATGCGGCGCAGCTCAAAGTAAAAGATCCCCTCATCCCCTTCGGTTCCCAGCTCGCGCTCTTGCGGGACTTGGTTCGTAGCACTGCGGAAGTGGAAGTTTCCACGCCCCCCTTTGCCCGGCTCCAGCAAAACATACTCCTGCCCTTCCTCGGTCAAATCGCACACCGGAACGAGGTCCACCCCTTCCTCACTGCGCTCCATTTGCACCGCCTCACTCACATCCACCGCGGGGCTACGATACACCACCGTCCCCGGAGGCACGCGGCCGATCTTGGTCTTACCATCACGCCCGTGGCGCTTATAACTCGCCCCATGCGCCCCATCTTCCGCGAGCAACTTAGGATCGTAGTGAAACGAGCGCAGGTTATCGGTATTCCCATCAACGATGAGGATCACCTTCCCGCCATCACCACCATCACCGCCATCAGGACCACCACGAGGAACTCCTTTTTCACGGCGAAAGCTCACCACTCCATGCCCTCCATCGCCGGCACGGCAATGGACCCGAATGTGGTCGACGAATGATTTATCTCTCTTCATGTGCTGATCTTTCCAAAGGTGTTCATGAGTGAGACCTCGAGCGCGAGAGCCTCCACGACATTTGTCTCTAACAAGCGCCGCAGCTCCTCCATGGCCGCAACTCGGCGCAATAGCACGTCTAAATCTTCCTTCGCCACCGCCTCGGCCATCACCGCAGCATAATCTGGAAATTCCAGACCCTCACCACTTACCTTCATCCGCAGCAGGTCCCCAACCCACGCATGGATCGTCTCGATCATTAATGCCCGCTCCCCCAGATAATCAGCAGAAGCCTGCGCGAGGTGGATTTTTTCCCGATCCTCCATCCACTTAGCATCGACCACCTTCTGATATTTCACCTTCTCTTCCTTAAAAACAGCCGCGTATTGCTTCTCAATCTCCACCTTCCGCTCACGGAGGATCTCCTCCAGCCCCGCCTTCACGGCTAGCCCAGATTCCATTTCTCCAATTCCCTCCCTCGTCACCTTCTCTAACATCGGTAAGATCCGCCGCACCTGCTCCGGCTTCTCAGCCCCCGGCGCGGCCGCTAAAGAAAGATGCACACAGCGTGACCAAACCGTCGGGAGGAGTTTCTCCGGCTCGCTAGATAAAAGGAGGAGTAAGCTCTCACGCGGCGGCTCCTCCAGGGTCTTTAAAAAAGCATTCTCCGC
>CALDZJ010000059.1 GCA_937944055.1 uncultured Verrucomicrobiales bacterium
CGGCCATATCGTTTCAGATCGTCATTAATGCTTTGCAAACGGTCAGTATTGTCAGCCTTGATGAGCAAGACATTGAGCTCTTCCAACTTATCGAGAACTTTCTGATTTGAGAACACACGGCTCTCATTCACTTTGCAAGTCGCTCACCAATCCGCCGTGTAATCGACCCACACAATCCTCTTCTTCGGCCGCGAAAGCTCCATAATTCCCGGATACCATTCATTCCAAGCCAAGCCCGGCTTCGGTGGCTTCGAGGTCGAATAAGCCCAAGTCAAACCCCCAAGCGTCAGCACCGCCGCTAATCCATAACCGGTCATGAAGCGCTTCGCTTTAGGCACCATCACCGTTCCCCAGCGACCGTAAATGTATGCACCCAGACCAATCAATAAGAGCGCAAAGAGGAAAATATTAAAGTGAGAATCACCCACTAACTTCATATACCCTTTCATGAAGAACACCGCCGTCGCAAAGACGAAGAAGGACATAACCTGCTTAAAGCTCTCCATCCAAGCACCCGGACGAGGGAGCTTTTTAATCAGAGCGGGGAAGAACGAGAGCAGAATGTAAGGCGAAGCAATTCCCAATCCAAAGACCGTGAAGATCACAAAGGCCTTCGCCGGGGGCTGGGCCAGAGCGAAAGCCATCGCCGCGCCCAAGAAGGGGCCGGAGCATGGAGTCGCCACCAGAGTCGTAAGCACTCCTGAGAAGAAAGAACCTGAGTAGCCCTTCTTCGCCTGCAAATCACCACCCACACTCGTCATGCTCGTGCCCACCTCAAAGACGCCATAAAGATTCAAGCCCATGAGGAAAAAGAAGATGATCATCGTTGCCAGGAAGTAGGGGTTCGCCAACTGCTGCCCCCAGTCCAATTTCAACGAGATAATGATCGCCGCTAACACCCACATTGCGATCAGAAGCCCCAAGCCAAAGACCATTCCATGAACCTTAATTTTACTCTCATCCTCACCAGCTTGTGAGACAAAGCTCATCACCTTAAGGCCCAAAACTGGAAAGACGCAGGGCATTAAATTCAGAATCAACCCACCAATAAAGACCAAGCCCAGCGATGAGAAAAACGTGACCTTTTTCTCCTTCGCCCCACCGAGCAGGACAGCCTCAGGCCTAGCATCAACATCATACACCTCCAGCCCCGCCTTCCGATCAGCGTCAGTCGCCGAGACGAATGCCGACAACTGCCCTCCACCAGCACTGACATCTGCATCCGGCGTCAAAGGAGAGGTCAACTCCACACTCCCCTCACCGAGTTCAGTCTGGAACACTAACAAACCCGAAAGCGAGTCCTGCACTTTCCCCGCACTGATCGATAAATGCTCATTCCCCTCATTTCTCGCAAGAGAAAGAATCACCTTACCATCCTTAATCTCTACCCCTTGATCGGCTTGCGAATCAATCTGCTGATCCGTGGAAAAGAAGTAAATAGGCTCCTGAGGAGAAACGCCCTCAGGGTGAAGGAACTCCACCTTGATCTTATTATTCTCCTCAGTCGCGATCGCGCCCCAAGCTGAGCTATCCTGCGGGAGCTTCTCTCCTGCCTTCGTGAAAAATTCCTCCGCACTTTCTACAAACTCCGTCTCCTCCCCCACCGTCATCTTAAAAGCAAAATCCTCATCCCGTGGATCACACTGCACGTCGCACTCCAACCAACTAAAGTTCCCCGCAAAAGAATGCTCACTCCCCGCCGCAAGCTCCTCTCCAGCCTCAATCTGCACCATGAAAGTCACGCGCCCCTCATAGCCATAACTCACCGTCCCTTCACTCGATTGGATCACATGAGGAATCGGGAATTGTAGCTCTCCCGCCGTGAAGCCTTCCGGCAAATCTAGCTCAAGCGCAGGAGGGAAACCACTCGCGCCACCATTCTTATAATAGGCATGATACTTCGCCTTCAGATCTAAAGTCAGCGCCACTCGGAAAAAATCACCCGCCTCCACAGCCGTCACCTCCGGCATCACCTTAAGCCTCGTCTCTTGACCTGTGAAAGAGGACTCTGTGCCAAATGGATCTTGAGCCATAAGACCCGGCACGAAGAAAAACGGAAGGAGTAGAAGAAAGAAACGGTGCGTCATAAACTGTATTGGATTGTGCATTGGAGGAGGGCGAGCGCCAGTTTCTTCCCGATTATTTTTAACATTTTTACGTCCAATCAACCCGAGCAATCTCATCCCAGCAAATCAGCGTCTCTCCATTCCCTAATTTCCTCATTCCAAAGCTCCACCTTCCCATTCAAACTCCCCCCATGCCACTTAGCGTAAACGGAAAACACTTCCTTCTTCATGGGAGCCCGCACTTCCTACGCTGCGTCACATACGGCCCCTTCCCCCCAGACTCACCCCACTCACCCGCCAGCGATTTTCCAAAAATCCGTCAAGCAGGCTTCGACTCCATCCGCATTTACCACCTCCCAGACCAGACCCTCTTAGACACCGCCGCGCAAAATCAACTCCTCGTCATCCCCACCCACGCATGGGGACACGGCTGCGACTTCATCCACGATCAACCCTCCCTTCTAGAAAAAGCCCGCCGAGACATCACCAACTGGCTCCACACCCACCACCCTCACCCCGCCCTCGGCGCCCTCCTCGTCGGAAATGAAATCCCCTCAGACATGGCCCGCTGGATGACCCCCTGGAAAGTCAACCGCGCCCTAGATTCCCTCATCCGCTCCGCCCAAAAAGCCGCCCCCGGCCTCCCCATCGCCTACGCCAACTTCCCCACCACCGAATACCTAGAGCCCCCATCCGCTGACTTCACCGCCTTCAACATCTACCTCGAAGACCAAGAAGCACTCCAAAAATACCTCCCCCGCCTTCACCACCTCGCCGGCGACCGCCCCGTCTTACTCACCGAATTCGGGATGGACACCCAGCGCAACTCAGAAGAAGCCCAAGCCCAGCTCCTCACAATCGCCCTGCGCCTCACCCACCTTGCTGGCCTTGCCGGAGCCACCCTCTACGCCTGGTCAGATCACTGGTTTAATAATCAGCGCAACATGGATGAATGGTCCTTTGGCCTCCTCCGCCGTGACCTCTCAGAAAAGCCCGCCCTCCCCGCACTTCGTAAACTCACCCTCCCCAGCCCCCTCCCAGAAAATCCCCCTAAGTTCTCCGTCATCATCTGCACTCGCAACGGCCAAGAACGCATCGCCAGCTGTCTCGATGCCTGCCGCAACATCGACTACCCCGACTTCGAAATCATCGTCGTCAACGATGGCTCCACCGACCAAACCACCGCCATCCTCGATCAAGAAAATGGCATCACCGCCTACCACCTCGCCCCCTGCGGCCTCTCCGCCGCTCGGAACCACGGCGCCCTAAAATCAGCCGGGGACATCCTCGCCTACACCGACGACGACTGCCAGCCCGATAGCCAATGGCTCACCTGGCTCGCCCGCGCCTATTCTGAATCCGACTACGCCGCCATCGGTGGGCCAAACCTCGCACCCCTCCCAGACTCCCGCAGCCTCGCCCTCACCACCGCCGCCCCCGGCGCACCCACCCACGTCATGCTCGATGACACCACCGCCGAGCACCTCCCCGGCTGTCACCTCTCAGTCAAAAAATCCGCCTTCGACCACATCGGAGGCTTCGACCCCATCTTCCAAACCGCTGGCGACGACGTCGACTTCTGCTGGCGCCTCCGCGACCACGGCCACTCCCTCGGCTTCTCCGGCGCCTCCTTCGTCTGGCATCACCGCCGCGCCACCCCCACAAAATACCTCAAACAACAAAGCGGATACGGCAAAGCCGAGGCCCTCCTCTATAAAAAACACCCCCAGCGCTTCTCCCAAGGCGGCATCCGCTGGGAAGGCTGCGTCTACCAAGGCATCGCCCTCGGCATCGAACCCGGTGACTTCATCTACACCGGACCCACCGGCGAGGCCCCCTACCAATCCCTCGGCAAGCTCCTCCGCCAACCCATGCGCGGCCTCCATCCTAAATTCGATACCCCCCTCAACCGCACCCTCCTCAAACTCCTCACCTTCGCCCAAATCCACCTCCGTCACCGCGCTCGTAAAAAACACGGAGGCCCCTCCGCCCGCGGATCCTGGCCCTCCGCCCCTCGCCCCAGCTCCTACTCCTCCACTCTCACCCTCATCAACTCCGATGGCCTCTCCCGCCATCACCTCTACCGCCAACTCCTCCAAGACGGCTGGGCACCCTGCCCCGACCCCGACTTTGACCTCCAAAAAGGCCCCCTAAAGCTCCTCGCCGCCACCGAACAAACCGGCACCCCCACCAACCGCACCTTCATCGGCCTCAACCAAGCCCCCGCAAACCCCGACCAACTCCTCGCCCCCGCCAAAGCAGCTGGCTTTAGCAAAGCCGACTAAATGTCATCAATCCACTCCTCACCGCTGACCTAATGATCAAAAAAGGATCAAAGAAGAGCGGCAAATATCACCTCCTTTAGGCTTATACCAATCGATAAAACTTTCTGGTATTAAAGGATGGAGATCAGGCGTTTGCTTGATCCCTCATCCAGCCATTGCCAACTAAGGAGAGGATGTTCCTGGGCTCGTCCCAGAACTTCTTCAGCCAATGGGTCGAGGACT
>CALDZJ010000060.1 GCA_937944055.1 uncultured Verrucomicrobiales bacterium
CTATCCTCTCTTCATGAAAAAGCTCTTCCACCTCCTCACCTTCCTTGCATTCTTCATCCCTTCTTGCCAAAATGCGCCCAAGGACGGAATGATGAAAGACGACCAAGCGACCGACGAAACTCAGCACGAAAAACTCACCCTCGGTGGCGGCTGCTACTGGTGTCTGGAGGCCATCTTCCAGCAGCTAGAAGGAGTCATTTCTGCCACCTCCGGATTCATGGGAGGGCACGTCCCAAATCCCACCTATGAGGAAGTGACAGACGGCGGCACCGGGCACATCGAAGTCATCCAAGTCGTTTACGATCCAGCCCTCATTTCCACCGCCGACCTGCTCGCTTGGTTTTGGAAAGCGCATGATCCTACGAATCCTCTCGGCCAAGGAGCTGACATTGGCGAACGCTACACCAGCAACATCTTCACCCACAGCGAAGAGCAGAAAAAAATCGCCGAAGCCTCAAAAAAAGCCGCACAGGCCGACTTCTCAAAACTCATCGTGACCAGAATTCTCAATGCCGAGGAGTTCTACAAAGCGAAGGAAGATCATCAAGATTACTACTTCCGCAAGAAAAACGAGAACCGCTACTGCCCCGCCGTCATCAAGCCCAAGCTCAAGAAGCTCAATCTCGATTACTAGGCGAGCGCTCTCTCTAACGGTCAGTTTTTTTCAACCTTCCCGTCTCTTAAATTGCGCACATTTCCGGATCTTCGTACCCGCTTACGACTCACGACTCTGGATTTTGATTGCAGTCACCTTGCCTCAGGATAGGCTCGCCGGATGCTTTTGCTTCGGCTGGCGCACCGAGTGTTACGGTCATTCATACACACAGTGAGCCCTCTCTGGGTCGCTGGGGGCTCTTGGGGTTCTCGGGGCTCTAATGCTTGTCTATTTTTCATCGTCGCCACATCCCCAGCCCTCGCTGAGCAATCTCCCACTTGGGCGGAAGAATTAGCCAAAAAGTTCTCTGGCGGTTTTCAAGAAAACCGCAGCCACCATGCCGAACTCGCAGCAAAGCTCGAAGCGCTCCCCGCGATGCCCGTTGCTAATTTTGGAGGCCCCATCGGCTACTTGAGCGGCTGGTCAGGAACAGGCTTCAGGCCAGAACTCGAGGAACAGTCTCTCCAGGTGAACTGGCAAACGGAGAGATCCCTCGACTTCGTGAGCCTCATTCCCGCGCGCGTCTTTGATCAGTACGGGCTAGACCCTCAATATGGGCTTCCTGAAGACTTTGATGTGATCCTCATTGATGCCGCAGGAAAGGAGATCCTCACCATCTCTCAAGAACGGAACACCGGGCAGGATAAATCCCGAAAAGGTCGGCCATTTTGCTACACCCTCGACCCTCCAGTGCCGTGTTTTGGCTTAAGAATCGACTCCTCGCGAAATTACCGCGATCCCAAGCGCCCTGGCAATTGGCAGTTCATCGCATGGGGTGAAATCATGTGCTTTGAGGGCCTTGAAAATGTCGCGGCGGACGCAAAAGTATCCGCTCTCAACCGCGCCGCATCTCCCTGGCCTTGGTGGCCTAATTTCGCGGCCGATGGCGTCAGCGGTCTCGGCCTGCCAGAAGTCGGCCCAGCCCCTGAAAACGCGATCGGCTGGTTAACAAAAGGAGTCAATTACCGAGAAAAGCCAGCTTGGGTCGAGCTCGATTTAGGAAAAATTCGCCCCGTGACCGGAACACGCCTCTTCCCCCCCCAACGTCCACTCGGAGAGCTCTTCGCCGGCTTTGCCTTTCCAGAGCGCTTCGTAGTGGAGCTTTCCCTCACTGGCCAAGAAGGCGATTATGAGACCGTCATTGACTACTCCAAGACCGACTTCCTGAACCGCGGCCACCACGCCGTCCGCCTCACTTGGCCCGAGAAAGAGGCTCGCTTTATGAGAGTCAGGGCCATCCTTCTCGGCCGGATTTCAGCAAACTACCCCTCGTTTTTCGGATTCAGTGAAATTGAGGTCTTTTCGGCCGGGCAGAATGTCGCACGAGGCTGCTCGGTAAACGTATCCGAGCAGCAAGAACCCATCCGAGCTCACGGCCCTCTTTTTTGGGCCCCTGAAAGCCTGACTGATGGCATGACCTCGCTGGGGAAAATCATCTCAGAAAGGGAATGGCTTGGCCTACTGAATCAAGGCCTAGAAATTGAAAATCAAATGGATCAACTCAATCTCGAGGCTCAACAAATCGTCAACACCTACCGCTACGGGGCGATCTTGCTCATCAGCTTGGTGGGCCTCACTCTGCTCGCCGGAGTGATCGCCTTGCCGATCCGTTACAAACGGAGAGAGACCCAGCAGCTGCGGCGCCTCCGCAACCGCATCGCATCAGACCTGCATGATGAGATTGGGAGCTCCTTGGGCAGCATTCAGATTCTAACAGAAGCCGCCCAACGCAAGCCGGAAAGCGCCCAAGGTCGCTTGCAATTAATTTCCATTCTCAGCGCCGCCTCCGTGGCTTCACTGGGAGATATCGTATGGTTACTGCGTCCCGGCTCCGCTTTTCAAAGCCCCTCGGTTTCACACTTTCGCGAGACCGCAGCCATCCTCATCGACTCCGTCGATTGGGAGATGGATTGTGATGCCGCCTCCCGCTCCTGCCTCCTAGCCCGCGCTACGAACCGTCAACTTTTGCTCTTTTTCCGCGAAGCGCTTCATAACGCGATTCGCCACTCAGGGTGCACGTCAATCCAGATTGAAACCTCATTGGTCGATGGCTTCTTTCAGCTTAAAGTCGTAGATGATGGCTGTGGAATTCCCTCCGCCGATCTGGAATCCGCCTTTTGCTTACGAGCTCTCAAGGAACGAGCCTCTCAACTGAATGGAGAATTCTTAGCCACCAGTGACTTAAATAAGGGGACCACCATTTCATTGATTTTCCCAGTCAACCAGACCAACTCTACCACCGCTCCATGACCCCAGACTCATTCATTCTCATCGAGGATCACTCACTCTATCGTAGCTCGGTCATCGAAACGCTTGAAGAAAGCGGGCGCTACCGCTGCCTTGGCGGCTTCTCCACGATGGAGGAGGCCCTCATCGCGATCGAGACCGGAATCACCCCAGACATTGTCCTCCTTGACCTCGGCCTCCCCGGAATGGGAGGATTAGAAGGAATCGGGAGCATCTTGGGCAAACTGGAAGCGGGGAAAATTTTCATCCTAACCGCCTTTTATGATCGGCAAAAAGTCTTCAGCGCCCTCAAAGCAGGAGCTCACGGCTACCTCGTCAAAACCGGGGGCGCCGTGAAAGTCTTAAACAAGCTGGATGAAGTCGCAGAAGGGGGCGTCCCTCTCGATCCGCAAATCGCCGGCATGGTGTTAGAAAATTTCCGCGCCTCCAATCTCCCCCAAAATAAAATCGATCTGTCAGAGCGAGAAACGGAGGTGCTCAGCTTGGTTGCAGATGGTTACACCAAATCTCAAGCTGCAGATGCGATGGCACTAAGCATCCACACCGTGGACCAATACCTCAGACGGGCTTTTGATAAACTGCACGTTCGCAGCCTTCCAGCAGCCGTAGCAGCTGCGATTCGAGGGGGCGTGATCAGCTCTGATCCTCAGGATTCTCCCTAATCTGGGTCGTAAAATGACGTGGTGACGTATTTGCGTCACATGACAGTCCAAGCCCTTTCTGATTCTCTGAGGAGCGAAGTTATTTTAATGTTTTCTTAGTCTCGGAATCTTATCCGTTCACCCGTTGATGCGAGGGTCGAAAACACCAAGATAACTTTCCTGAAATCAATACTAAACTAATGAAAAACTGCTGCATTTATTCTGTCGCCATCTTAAGTCTTGGCGCTCCGCTAGCTCATGCCTCCACCATTGCGAACGGTGGCTTTGAAGCTGAAACCTTTGGCGTGTTTCCAGGCTACATCGCCGGAAACGGCCCCATCACTGGCTGGAGCTCTAACGCAAACTCCAATGCGGGACAAAACCAAGCTGGAGGTCCCTTTGCTAATAATGGCGCCGTTCCCGAGGGTAATAACGTCGCAATTCTCCAAGGGAACACCTCTGGGACCACCACCTTATCAAGTGTCGATGGTATCACCGGTCTCGTGGCCGGCCGGACCTACAACCTTACCTATCGTGTGAACAATCGATTAGTCGCTGGCGCCAACGACCCTAACATGGGCTTGGAAATCAACGGAGCGAATGTCCTCCGGAGCAGAACCAGCGCCGTAGGAGCCAGCAATCCTTATAAAACTGTGAGTGTAAACTTTGTGGCCACTGGCCCGACAGCTTCCCTCACTCTGACTAATGAGTCCTTGGCGGATAAAACCCTTTTGTTCGACGACTTCCAAGTGGCCGAGGTGACTCCCAATATCACCGTCTCAGCTTGGAATGACGATGCCACCTCAGGGATCGACAGCTCACTCAACTACACCCATGCCGTCAATCTCGGTAGCGCGACTGGCGCAATGATCAATGGTGTTCCCTTCATCGGGGTGGCTGGCGGGAACCCCTCCATTCCAGGCTCCTTCAGCTACAACATGGGCAACTCCTTTGCTAACGATGCCAACAACATCACGGTTGGCGGCAGCTCCACTCTTGCAAATGATTTTGTCTTCAACAATGCCACGCCGACTCTCACCTTGGAGGGACTGACTGTGGGCCAGCTTTACCGGACATCAATCTTCACGGTAGGCTTTGATAGCACCACATTAGGCCGCGCCTCCACCATCACGGGCCCCGACGGTGAGATGCTCACGGTGGATGTAAACGCCTTCGGCAATAACAACGGCGCACGAGTCGACATCGAGTTCGTAGCCACTGCCACCACGGAAGATATTGAGGTCACCGCCCTCTTCGATCCGTCGAGCTTCCACACTTATGCAATTGCCAATGCTGAGCTCATCCCTGAGCCCTCAAGCCTTAGCCTTCTTGCACTCTCGGCCCTAGGCCTCGGCATGCGCCGCAGACGCTAAATTCTGTCACCACCTTCAGCGGGGTCTCTTTGTAAAAAAAAGAGACCCCGCTTATTTCTTCCATTTTCAAGCTATCGCCATCATACCCCTCAAAAAAACAAAATGAAACTTAAACACTCCCTCATCTCCCTTGTTTCTCTCGCCCTCGGGCAAACTGGGCTCGCCCAGACTCCGGCAATCGCCAACCACAGCTTCGAGCTCGACCTCTTCACCATTTTCCCAGGCTACATTGATAGGAATGCTCCCATCACCGGATGGACCACTGAAACCGTAGATCGGATCGGCCTCAATCCAGCGAGTGGCAATCCTTTCACCAATAACGGAGCCGTTCCTGACGGGGCCAACGTTGGCTTCATCCAAGCCACTGACCAGACCGGAGTGGTCACACTCTCAAGCATAGAAGGCATCACCGGCCTTGTTGTAGGAAACACTTACAATCTGACCTTCCGCGTGAACTCCCGCCTTATCGCTAACAATTTAAACCCCGAGATGACTCTCCTAATCGGAGGAATCGAGGTGTTACAGGACAGTATCAACTCAGTCGGCACAACCCAGCCCTACAAGCCCGTCGGCTACACCTTTCTTGCCAGCGCCGAGACCATGTCTCTGGAAATCAGCGTGAATGTCACAGGAGACAGCACTGACGAGACTCTTCTCGTTGATGACTTCATGATTCATGAAATTCAGCCTGAAATCACCTTTTCACCATGGAATGACGATGCCTCTTCCGGAATCGACAGCTCTCTTCTTTACACCCATGCCTTTAATCTTGGGCAAGAAAGTGGGATGGCATCCGATGTTGACGTTAACGGCGTCACCTTCGTCGGAATCGCGGGATCAAGCCCAGCCCTAGAGGGGGCATTCTCTTTGAACATGCCAAACCGCACGGGAGATCTCAATAATCTGCTCGATGCCGCAGATGGAAGCTCCGTTTTAGCCAGCGATTTTGTTTTCAACGGAGGATTCGGAAATCTCATTCTGGAGGGCCTCACGCCAGGAGCAACTTATCGCACCAGTATTTTCTCCGTAGGTTTTGGCAATAGTCTCGACCGAAATTCCACGATCTTCGGGACAAGCACCGCAGAAGAGCTGACCATTTCTCACAACACCTTTGGGAATAACAACGGCTTACGTGTCGACTATGAATTCGTGGCCAGCGCTGACACTGAAACCATTTCAATAACAGCCCTCCAAGGGAACCAAACCTTCCACACCTACGCCTTCGCCAACGCCCTGCTTGAAGAGGCTCCCGCTTCAACTGAAATCGTCATCAACAGCAGCCTTGCGGAAGAGGGAAGCCTCTCCGGGAACTTGGTCACGATTGATTTCACAGCTCCCGGATTAGTGGATGTTTACGCCTCAGATGACCTCATGACTTGGAGCCAAATTGCCACCGATGTGGCAAGCTCCCCCTTCATCGAAGACAACATTGCAGACCCAAAGCGTTTCTATGTCTTAGTGACTGCAGGTGACCCTTTTCCCGCAGCTCCCTAACCCAGCAGCTCCCTAGCCCGGAAGGGCATTTCCAATGCGGTAAATCCCGCAAAAAAAATGGCGAGAGGCCTCTGACTTCCAGAGCGCAACTCGCCGTTTTTTTTCAGTGAAATAATGACTTAATCTAGGAAGACGATCTTCCCCGGCTCACCCTTCGCAGCAGCTTCAGCCTGGGCCTGCTTCTCATGTTGCTCAGGAGAGCATGAGGAATCAATCGGCGCATCTGGCTGGACTTCATTCGCCACCACTAGCCCTTTTCCAAGTAAGTAACTCTCCACCTCTTCTCCCGAGACATCAGGGAGCATTTCACCATTCACCTCGACACAAGGACTGAGGGGTTGGCCCGTTTTTTGCTCCATTTCCCAGCGAAAGGCAGGGTTTTTAATAATATCCTTCTCCTCGAACTCGAGGTCATACTTACGCATGATCGCGCGGACTCCTTCGCTCCAGCCACAGAAGGTTTTTAGATAGGTGGTAATTTGAGGTTTATCGCTCATGGCGGCACTATACCTCGCTCCCCTCTTCTTGCAACCACGCACCGCCGCCCGGCGTCTCAATGCGGATTCGCTCGCCGGGCTGGACTTGTAGCGTGGCGATGCCGCCCACCTCCTTCCACCGACCATCCCGATAGAGCAGATTACGCCCCGGCGCAGCATTGGCGCGCGGGCATCGCTCCCGCCGTTGCGTGAGTAGCGAGAGCGTCGTCTCCTCCAAAAATTCAATTTCCCGCACCAGTCCATCTCCCCCATTCCAGGCTCCCTTCCCGCCCGAGCCTCGGCGGATCCCGAACTCACGCACCCGCACCGGGAAACGCTCCTCCAGAATCTCGACGTCCGTGATGGCAGTATTACTCATGTGGACGTGACAGCCGCTACGCCCATCCCAGCCGGGACCAGCTCCCGCGCCCCCACCCATCGTCTCATAAAATCCAAAGCTCTCATTTCCAAAGAGTAAATTATTCATCGTCCCCTGCCCATTCGCCTGCAGACCTAAAGCCTCCAAGAGCACATCGACCAGCCGCTGACTCGTCTCGACATTCCCCCCCACCACCGCAGGGCAAATCTCCGGATCACTGCAAAGTGGCGGATTTAAGATCCCCTCCTCGCTGATGATTTCAACATGCTCAAGCAAGCCCTCATTCAGCGGCAAATCAATCCCCACCCAAAGTCGTAAAGCATAAAGGACCGCGCTCCGAACAATCGCTGGCGTGGCATTTAAATTCCCGGGATGCACGCCGGCCGAGCCCCTAAAATCGACCTGTAATTTCTCAGCAAACGAGAGCCTCACGCAAATGGGCGAGCCATCATCCAGCGCATCGCTCGCTTCACAGGGAACAAAATCCACCAAGCCCCTCGCAAGGAGATCCGCAGAACGTTCATAGAGCGCCTTCATCTGCGAAATGACGCAAGAAGCCGATGACTGCTCCACAAGAGCCAAAAAAGAACGCACCCCATGCCGATTTGAAATGACCTGAGCTTTCAAATCAGCTCGATTATCAGCGGGAGAACGAGAGGCTGCAAAAAAATCATCCCCCAGCTCTTCATAGCGTGTCGGCTTGATCACGACCCCTTCCTCAGAGAGCCGACGAGCATCCGGAGGCATCGACCCCGGCGTCTTCCCACCAATCTCCGCATGGTGTGCCCGGTTCGCGACGAAAGCAAGCAGCTCACCTCTCACAAAAACCGGACTAATGACCGTGACATCCGGAAGATGAGACCCCCCAAAAGCGGGATGATTCACCACCACCGCATCCCCCTCCTGCCAAGCATGACTTTCCGAAACTCGCCTCACACAAAGCCCTAAGGCCCCCAGATGAACGGGAATATGAGGCGCATTGACCACCAATCGCCCCTCAGCATCAAGAAGCGCACAAGAATAATCCAGCCGTTCCTTGATATTTGTGGAGAGCGCAGTGCGGCGCAAAAGTTCCCCCATCTCCTCCACCACCCCCTCAAAGCGCCGGCGGAATAACTCAGCCTCCACCACCGCTAACTGACTCGCCGCAGCGGCCTTCTCCCCCTCCCAATCCAAGCGTAGTGACCCGCGCGATCCTCGAAAAATCCGCCATCCACATTCGAGGAGTAGCGTCGAGAATCCATCCTGTTCAATGCGCTCCTCCGTGACGAGTTCACCCTTTTCAAAACATTCCGGCACCAGTTCGGCGGACCGCCCAAGCAGCTCAATGCGTAAGGCCACCCACTCGATTTCTCGATCAGCGGGACGCGCGTCCCCATACAAATGACGGTAACGTTTTTCAAAAATCTCGCGCAGTTCAGCTTCCGATACTTCGGCCCCTGTTTCAATCTCGATGCTCGAATCCTGCCCCGTCAATCTCAGCTCGAAAAGGCAGCGATGAATCGGACGCCCCTCACTCAGCTCTAGAACCTCTTGACCGACCGACTCATCGAGCAAGTTCAGGATCTGTCGTACTCGTAATTCACGATCTCCCGCTTGCTCTAAACCCCAAGCACTGAGTAGACCCGCATCGGCAGGAATCAGGATTTGCTGGACTCCCAGCTCCCGTGCTAATGAACACGCATGCTGTGGCCCCGCTCCCCCAAAGGCCACCAAGGCGTAATCTCGGCAATCATAGCCCTCACGGGTCGAGACCTGCCTCAGCGCCTCAGCCATGTGCTCAATCGCAATCTGGCGCAAGCCCTGGAGTAATTCCTCATGATCCGGTGCCGTGCCGATTTCCTCAGCAAGCTCGGAAAGACGAGCCTGAGCCGCCGCACGATCCAGCGGAAGATCCGCGCGGGACTCATCCATGTAACCCAGAAGTAAGTTCACATCAGTCACGGTGAGCGGGCCTCCGCAACCATAGCAAGCAGGCCCGGGATGACTGCCCGCACTCTCAGGGCCCACCTCCAATCCACCATTCCGCCACTGACAGATCGAACCCCCGCCCGCAGCCACGGTTTCAATTTTTACCGCCGGGGCCAAGACCCGCACCGGGCCGATTTCTTGCTCATAAAGATAACCCGGCTCCCCAGCAATCCGGGCAACATCCGTGCTGGTTCCCCCCATATCAAAGGTGAGAATTTGGGGAAGATCTGCTGCCTTAGCGAGAGCGGCAGCCCCAGCAACTCCACCCGCCGGACCGCTCAAAAGGCTATCGATCGGGCGAAAATCCTCCGCTTTTTTCAGCTGACCCGCACTCGTCATCAGGGCGAGCGGAATGCCCGGCAAGGCCTCCTTCAAACCCTTTAAAAAATCTCCAATTACGGGAGTAAGGTAGGCATTGGCCACCGCGGTCTCCATCCGTGGCCAGAGGCGGATCACCGGGGCGCATTGATGGGAAACACTCAAGGAATGAAAGCCGCGCGCCTCTAAAACTTCCGCGACCCTCAGTTCATGCTGTGGCGATCGATCTGCATTCACGAGCGCGATCGCCACCGCAGCGCTGGGCTCCGCGCTTGATAAAACAGTCTCATCAAGCGGCTCCAGCTCTCGCCCGTCTCGCGCAAGACGCCCAGGAATCCCGATCACTTTTCGCGTCACCGGAATCGCAATCTTTGGCGCTAGCTCAAACAAGTCCGGCCTGCGTTGATCACGTAGCTCAAGAAGGGATTCAAAACCCGCCGTGGTATACAAATCAACCGGGGTCCCTTTCCCTTCCAAGAGCGCATTGGTCCCCCGTGTGCTAGCCACTCGGAGTTCACAGTCAGGAAAATCCTGCCCCAGTGCCGTGCCAGTGAGAATCCGCGCGGCCAGGATCGGAGCATCTTCACCACTTGAAATCTCAACCACTTGACCTGCCGAAAAGTCTCCGGCGATTTTCACGCGGCCCTCCTTAGGGACTGAACTCTCAATCTCTCGCCCATTTAACAGGAAGCCTTCCAAGCCTGCGCTATGGGAGGAGAGTGGCCGAGCGAGAGTCAGCCAAGGCCCATCAATCCTGAGAATCGAAGTACGAAGTTTACCAGAGGAGAGCACCTTACAGCGGAGAGATTCTCCATCCGGCTGAATGGCCCAGGCATCCGTGAAGGTCCCTCCGACATCGATGCGAATCCGCCACGGAGCCATCGTCAAGGAAGGGTTAAGTCGCCTCGGCTCCCGCTAGCTGAGACGGTGGAGGTGAAGGAGTCTTAGCGGCAGCATCTTGCTCCCTTTGCTTTCCTTTCTCATCTTGAGGCAAATCCGCCTCAGCAAGCTTGATGACTTGTTGGAGGAGCAAGGCAAGAGAAGCACTCAAGGGAGATGAATCATCCGAGCGAGTCATGACCTCTGGCACCGTATTGCGAGGAACACCCAAGTAGTCGCTGAGAAGTTGCGCTTGAAAGCCCGGCACCTTCTCGGCCTGATGGTAATGAAGCGCAAGAGGAAGCTCGCTCAAACTACGCTCATGGCGCTTCAGAATCTCGCTGAGTTCATGGATGTTGGCTCGGATTGCTTCCGCTCGATCGCCATCGACTGGCGCGACGAACGCAACCCCGTCAGCATCCTTGAGAAGCATCTCACTAAGGGCCGAATGGGAGACTTCTCCTTCCGTGGTGTAGGCGTTCATCTTCAGAGTCCAGCCCTCCTGCGGAAGATGATTCCACTTAAAAGATGCGCGGTGAACCAGAGAATCGCCAACCTGTGACTTAAGAAGCTGACCGTCTCCTTGCTCGGATGACCAGTTCTCAAGAATTTGGCGCTTCCCTGAATGAGGAAGGCCAAAAAGCACGAGCTTAGCGCGCACCTCGTGCGTTTTGGGATCAATGATCATGTTCCGGACTTAACCGAGGCGGGATAATTCCCGAGCGACAATGATGAGAGTCTCTCGAACTCCAGCGGCGTAGCCTCCCTCATGGAGGACAGCAAGGGTGGTCCCAGGCTCCTCAATAAAGTCAACCACTCCACCACTGGTGGTGAGCGCAAGGCTGGCCTGATCGCCAAAGCCCATCCGCTGGATGCTCCCTCGCAGGGAGGCCATTGCAGCGCCTTCGCTTTGCTCGACGATGTGCAGATTACGAATTCCAGGAAGAGTGCGGGCGCGTTGTAAAATTTCCTCGCGGTCCAGCTCCCGGGTCACGCCGAAGATTGCGCGGAGCACGAGCTGAGCGGTCTCACCAGTCACAGCGGGAGCTGCTGCGGTCGCTACGGGAGCTGCGACCTGCGCCGCAACCACCGGAGCTGCCTGAGAAGGCTGAGCTACCTGAGCTACAGGGGCTTGACCTGATGCGGAAGCGGCATTCTCAGCCTCGGTGGGGAGGACGAAGTCACCGCGCTTCGCGGGAGCGGTTGCACCCGGGCTCGGGTTGACAGGAGAAGGTGCCGCGAAAGGATCATTCCGATCATTGCTTGCTGAGGGTGCTTCTGGCATCGCTGCTGGAGTCTGAGTGGAACTCATCCGTGCCACCGGAGCGGCAGCCGCCACCGGGGCAGCTTCAACAAGACGAGAAGGAGGGGCCTCGTTCGCAGCAAAGCCTTCAGTAGGCTCAACCAGCGCGGGCTCAAAAGGAGTGGGATTGCCCTGCTCAGGCTTCGGCACAACCGCAAAGGGGGAGCTGGGAGGCTCTGGGCTTTTCTTCTGCTCTGGAATCGCGGTGGGAGTCACTTGAGCGGGCTGAGATTGAGCCGGAGTGGCCTGGGCTGGAGAGCCAAAGGGTGAAGGCACTGCATTCCCGTTTGTAGGGGGAGCACCGTTCGCCTCGGTGGGCTGAAATGGACTAGAGGCCGAACCATTTGACGGAGCTGCCGTAAAGGGGTTTTTTGAATCTGGAAACATAACTATCGGGGATTAACACGCTGCCAGAAACGTCTCATAAAATCATTGATGAGACAGACTCTGCACACTCTGTTGCTCGGAACCCTGCACTAAGCTCGCAAAAATTTCAAAGATAATATTATGAAAGACCAAGCTGCTTCAATTTCCCGCGAATTGAAACTTTCTTCGCCGCGCTAAGGCGATCCACAAAGAGCACTCCATTGAGATGATCCACCTCGTGCTGGATCGCCCGCGCCAGCAAGCCATCGCTCTCCACTGTGATGCAGCGCCCATCGAGGAGTTGTAGGGTCGCCTTGACCTCCACGGGGCGGCGAACCTCCGCAGTGATTCCATCGATACTCAGACAGCCTTCTGTCGCAGCTTCTTTTGCAGAACCGCATTCGAGGATAGGATTGAAAAACACCAAAGGCATGAGCTCCTCAAGAGAGACATCCTCTCCATCCACTCTTAGATAGGTGATGCACTCCGGATCGTGCGAAACATCAACGACCGCCATCTGCAAATCTCGATCTACTTGCGGAGCCGCTAAGCCGACCCCTTGCGCAGAAATCATGGTCTCGATCAGGTCCTCCCCGAATTGCTTCAACTCATCGGTGATCTCCGTAATTTTACGGCATTTTTTGCGGAGGATCGGATTTCCGTATTGGGTGATTTCTAAAATCATGGCGCTGAGGGATCTGTGGCGGCTTGGGGTTTATCGACCAGATAGTAAATCTCTTTTTCTTGATAGCCCGCTTCCAAGGCCGCGCTATGAGAAGCGAGAATCGCTTGAAAGGGACAATTTTTATCAACTCGGAGGGCCAGCTTGAGGCCAGCCCTTTTTTCGAGATTCGCGATGAGGTATTCTTTGAGAAAACCCTCGGGGATTTCAAGACCATCGAGCTCTGCGCGCCCATCCGCTCCGAGCGAAAGTGTGGAGCGGGTCACATCGGTGGTCTTCACGGCGAGCGAGTGAGCAGAGGGCAAGCTGACCTGAATTTCAGGCCGCGCCGTCTTTTCAGTGAGGTCATTCATCGTGACGATGAAAAAGAAAAGTAAGGTCACGAGGATGTCGATCAATGGGACGATCGAGACCGTGACGGGCTTTCTTTTGACTCGGTAAAATTCCACAATGAGTAGGAGCGGGGATTATTGATCTCGATCGCGGAAGAAAACGTGCTGGTGACAAGCCGAGACCACCCGCCCCAGAAGAACTTCCAGCCGCGCTGAAAAGAGCTCGATTTTTCGGCTAAAAATACTCTGCGCAATGACGGCAGGCACCGTGATCGCAATGCCCACGATCGTCGTGCTCAGCGCGGTCGCGATGCCTGTGCGAATATTCTCCTTATCATCAAAGTCCGCAAAGGCCGTGACAAGGCCGCTCGCGGTCCCTAGCAGCCCGAGCAGTGGAGCGATCGTAATCACCACTTCTAGCACCGACATCCCAGCATTCATTCGCACCACTTCCTCCCGCGCAGATGATTGAACAGCCTCCTGCACCTCACCTTGAGTGCGGCCCGCATTTTTTAGCGCTACCGTGCACAAGCGTGAAAGCGAGTTTGCCTCACGGGCGAACTCCGTCTGCAAGCTGCCCAAAGTCCCCGCTTCCAGATGTTCCTCAAATCGCTCCACCTCAGATCCCAACTTCTCAGGGAGAATTTTCGAGCGCATGAGCCCAATCGACTTCATCAAAATCACCGTAAAGCCCGCCAAAGAACAGAGGCCTAAGAGAAACATAAAAAAACCACCTTGGCAGAAAAAATTCCAAGTTGTTTCGAGGGCTTCAGAAAAATTCATCGCAGCGGTCTAGTAGTTCAAGGTGACGGTTAACTCAAGCACCTCGCCTTTCAGCTCCCGAATCACCTCCTTCGGCATTTTGGGGCAAGCGAGCAAATCCACGAGACCAATCACTCTTCCCCATTGATTATCCGAGGTCCCAACTCGCAAAACGTGCTTCATTCTTGAGATCCGCCCGTCCTGATTCACCGCAAATGAGAAGACGATTTTCCCCGGAGCATTAAGGAGGCGATGACTCTTATTATCGATTTGCCAAGCTGTCTCTAACTTACTTAAGAGAGCAGCCTCGTATTGCCCGAGCGGAGTGTTGGCGACATTTAAAGCCCCTTTCCCCTTCGCATGAAAGACCCCGGCCACCCGAGTCTTAATCGCCTCACTTGCGAATTCATGCTCTCCACCCTTCTCCTCCGAGGTCTCCTCTGAGGTCTCCTCCGAGATCTCATTTTCCTCACCGATCGCCTCGTCTAAAACTGCCAAAGTCTCCTCGAGCGAAGCGAGTTCATTGATTTCCGCTCCAAGCTGATCCTCTTTGCCCCGTTCAGACTCCTCCGCCTTCTGCTCTGACAGAACACTTGCCCGCCCGCTTAGCCCCTCGGACTCTCTCTCGGACTCTTCCCGACCCTTTGAGCTCTCCCCAGCAGAAAAATCTGAATCAAATGTCTTTGGATCACTCGTCACATCTTCCACTCCGGACAAAGCCGCCATTTTTTTCCCACCCTCCTCGGCTCCCTCATCACTCGCCGCAATCGTATTCCGCTCCCCAATCAGACGGGCATTAGCAGGAGCCACTTCTGATTCTTGCTCCTCCTCAGTCTGAACAAAAGCGGGCCCGTCTGGCGGGACAAGGCGGGACACGCTTTCCTCCCCTTCGGCTTCCTCCAAACCCTCTAAATCTTGCTCAACCTCGTCAGCAGATTCTAACCGCCTTTCAGAAATCGAAGTCTCCTCGATCGCAATCTCCTCCTCATAAAACATCTGCATCTTAAGGAGCGGGTCTTTTTTTGTAAGCCCCTCATCCCGCTCGATCAATCTTGCCGAAAGAAGATCAAAAACCATCAGCAGCACAAAGACGAAAAACAAACCCACATGCGCGCACACCGCGATCAGCAGCGCTACGAAAAATTCGCGACGAGAAGGTTGGGCATTCATGGAAAGCTCAGAAACTTCACCACAAGACCGTAAAAAAACAACTCCTTAGAGCACCCGCTCTAACCATTTCTCTGAGCGATACTTCACAGCCAGCTCCTCCCACTCTCCCAATTCTCCCGACTCAAAGATGGAACAATCCGAGCCTAAAAAATCACCGAAATTTTCCAAGGCAGACCCAGAAACAGCCACGCTCCCCTGGTGCAAAAGTCCGTGCCGGGTTCGCCGCTGCCCAGCCCCCGCTAACTTCGCTCCATCAGCCCCCAGCAGATCCCAAGTCACAGGCTTTTCAAAACAAGCCGCAGACTTCGCCACCGAGTCCCGCTCCGCCAGCTCGCAGGCGATCCCCGACTCACGGAGACAGCGCGCCAACTCCCCATGAATCTTCGCGTAGCGTTCACAACCGCAAGCCTGCGCCACATCCTCCCCGCGCGGAATGACCAAGGTGTAAGTTTGATCATTCCGATGATCAACAATCCCACCTCCGGTCCAACGCCGCACATACTCCGGCTCCTCCCCAAAAAGTCGCCGCCCTTCTCCCCGACTCTGGAAGCAGCCCAAACTCACCCAATCACCCTCCCAGCGATAAAGACGAAGAATCGGCACTTCTCCTAAATTCTCGGTCAACCACTGATCAATCGCCATATTCTCAGGCCCCGTTCTTGGCTCTCGATCTAGCCACACTTTCAGTTTCTCAAATAACATTCCACTAGGTTTTAAAGTCCCGTGATTGAAAAGCCATCCAGCCAAAAATGAAAAGGCTGATATTGAGCCCCATCAAAATGGCGTAGCTCTCCACAATCCGGTCCCAAGGAATATTCTCCTGCAAAACATAGACCCAGTTCGCCATCCTGAAGGTGATAAAAACATCCTTGTAGTTCACGAGGAAAGGAATGTTCTGAAGCACAAAGTCGATAAAAAACACGCTGAGAGCCATCACAGAAGCCGCCGCCGGCTTAATCTTTAAACAAGAAAAAAAGAAACCCAGTGACGAGACCACACACATACTCAATCCCATGAAACAAGCCCCGATGAACAAGCGCCAAAAAGCCTCATCCCGATCCGGATAAATCGCCAAAATATACATCTCCGGATTCCATATAAAAAGCCCCCCTTCTGAACCCATCGCCAACAGTGACATACTATACCCCGTCACCCCTACGAAGATCACGAAGCTTACAGTGTAGATCATCACCGCAAAATATTTCAGCACTAAGATGCGTAATCTTGAGACCGGCCGCGCAAGCACCATCCGCATGTTTCCATCCTCCGTCTCCTTCGCTACGATGTCCCCCGCCACCAACGCAAAATAGATCGACCCCAACAAAAACATACTAAACCCCATGATCCAATAAGTCGCCGTCAGCGAGGAGGAGAGCAGCTCTACCGGCACGAAGTTCCGTTTCGCCAAAGCCTCAAACTGATCCCTCCCCACCTGCACCCAAAGGGTCAAAAGAAGAGCCTCAAAAACCAGAAAAACAACATAACCAATGTAGGTCCTCTTCCGCGCGAAAAGCTTACGTAGCTCTCCTTTCAATTGACTTAAAAACATCATGATTACTTGAGCTGGCTATGTTCGAGATAAACATCCTCCAAGGAGCGGCGCATCGGAGTCAGCTCCGATAGAGCCACCCCTGCCTCTACCAAGGCACTGACCACCTCAGGGATCACCGTCTCCTCCGGGAAAACCCAGCGCTCCCCAGGCATTTGCTCTCCGCGGAATCGCTCAGCCACCTCTCTTAAAGCCTCAGGAGGGTCAGCCGTGATCTTGAGAGCCGGACGATCATCGCGGAGATCATTCACCGCCCCCTCATAGACCAACTCACCAGCGCGAATGATCGAGACCCGATCGCACATTTGCTCCACTTCAGACAAGAGATGAGAATTAAAAAGCACTGTCATCCCGCGCTCCTCTCGTAACCCCAAGACAAAATCGCGAAACCACTTAATCCCCTCCGGGTCCAGCCCATCAGTGGGCTCATCGAGCAGCAAAATCTCCGGCTCCGGCAAGAGAGCTTGAGCCAACGCCAGCCGCTGCCTCATCCCGTGACTATAAGCTGAGACCGGAGAGCCGATGCGCTCGCTCAAACCAACCCGCTCCACCACCTCGCGCGCTTTCTCCCCATCAAAAGTCCCACTCAAGCCCACCAACACTTTCAAGTTCTCCCAGCCACTCATATAATCGTAGAACGCAGGAGATTCAAAAATCGAACCCACCTTTCGCAGAGCCTGACGCGGGTCTTTTTGCACCGAGATTCCATCGATCAAAACCTCACCACTCCCTGCCGCCACCATGCTAAGAATGATCCCCAAGGTCGTGCTCTTCCCCGCTCCATTATGCCCCAGTAATCCGTAAATCTCACCGCGTGACACCTCGAAAGAGATCCCCTTCAGCGCATCTTTCCCTGCAAATTTCTTAGTCAGATTTCTAACACTCAGCATCACTTTGATTCGATTTGAAAATCCGGATCTTTCCCCGCTGACAGATCCATGAATAAGAAATTAGTACCATTCTCATCGCCATGATAGGCCTCCTTATCATGAATCAACGGGATTTGAGAATGATTGGAATCCATCCCAAACATCACCACCCGGCTCTTCCTCATCCCACTCGCATGGTGATTCCAGAAGTAACTGCAGCCCGTTTTTTGAAAATCCTCATGATCCGCCGGACAGCGGAAGTCCTCCGGCCCACCCACATAAGGAAGCAGGACTTTCTCCAGCACATTCTCACCACCCCCTTTTGACTTCCTCCCCATTTTCATTTCTGGAAAAAAGCCGCCATGATCCGTAAGGTAGCCCTCCATCGCAACCCCCAAAGCCCGGAGTTGATTCACACAAGATGCTTGATTGGCACTCTCTCGGAACCCCCCAATCACCGGAATCGCCACCCCCGCGAGCGCTCCGATCAGGGCGATCGTGACCATCAACTCGGTTACGGTGAATCCGCGCTTCACAGCCCACCTCCTCCCGGCTTCGCGAAGCCCTGTACCACCTCACCGACCGCATCCATGAGAGGGAGTAGTGACATCTTAGTATCTGCCGAAGCTCCCTGGTAATAAGCCTTAAAGCCTTTTTTAATCACCATCGTCAAGATTTCCGGATCCTCCTCCTTCAATCTCGCCAAAGCCTCTGCCCCTTGCCCACTTGTCATATCCCGAACGGACCTCTCCACCATTCGCTCTCGCTCCTCGGCCGGCATTTGATCAAAGGACTCCATCAAGCGCTCCGCACTCTTATTAAAGGTGAGATTGATGAAATGTAATTTCTCCTCACGACTCAGGCGGAAGAAAAGAGCGAATAAGTCACCCTGCTCATCGAGCTGCTTCCGCTGCCTGAGATCCAAACGAGCGAGCACCTCCCCCATCTCATCCAGCTGAGCTAAGCGGGCCTCTTTCCGCGCTTGTGAAACACTAAGAGACTCACCCTCCGACCAATCTTCAAATTCACCTTCCTCAATCATTTCAGTCACCTTCTCCGGCGTCGCCTTCTTAGCTCCACTCCATGCAGTCACCCCCCAGACCAAGGCCCAAATCACCCCCAGCACAAGAGCCCCTCTTAGTAAAATCGCCTTATTCATCTCGCCGCTAGACTAACCCCGTTTAGCCGAGTCGCAAATGGTCATCGTCACGCTCACCAAAAGTAGCGCCCCATGCTCCGCATCCCCCTACTCCCCCTAGCTTACGAGCGCCGAAACGCTGACTTCATTTCCTCCACACTCGTCACTTTTAAGAAAAGTACCCCGATCCCATAAATCGTCGCACCAAATCCAATCAGGACCGCCGTCGCCACCACCTTCATCAAAAAACCACTCTCCAACCATCCGCCCATCAGGCTTCTCGCCGCATACAGACCCAGCGCCATCGCGACACTCGCAATCACCATTCCGCCCAGTCGCCGCCAATTTTCACGCTCCAAGGTCACGAAGCCCTTCAAGCCAATCCAGAGCAAAACCACATTCACCCAAGCCGCAACCGAGGTCGCAATCGCGATCCCCACATGCCCGTAAAAGGGAAACAGAAGGAGACTAAAAACAATGTTCACCACCACCGTGATCCCTGCCATCCACATCGGAGATTTCGTATTCTCACGCGCGAAGAAACCCGGCTGCAGAACCTTAATTAAAACATAACCCGGCAAACCGATCGCGAAGGCGGCCAACGCTCGCCCCGTCTGCACCGAATCAGATGCCGTAAAATCCCCCCGCTCGAAAATCACAGAAATAATCTCACGAGGAATCACCATCAGCGCAATCGCGGCCGGCACCGTGACAATCATTGCCAGCTCGAGCCCACTCACCATGGTGGCACGCGCCTCCTGCTCCTTATCCGAGTTCAGCAAGCGAGTGATCTCAGGTAAAAGCACCATGCCAAAGGCGATCCCGATCATCCCCAGCGGCAATTGATAAATCCGATCCGCATAATAAATGAACGAAATCGCCCCCTGCTGGAACGAGGCTACGACCCCTCCCACCAAAAGATTAATTTGCTGAATTCCCGCCGCAACCACGCCCGGTCCCATCAGGATTAACAAACGTTTGATCGCTGGGTCAAAAACCGGTTTTTTTAAGGCCACCGGCAGCCCGATCCTCCGGCAAACCCACCATAAGACTCCCAGCTGCAAAAAGCCCGCCACCGCCACACACCACGCCAAGGCCTCCCCCTTCCAATCCACAAATTGCACCACCGAAAGCAAGCCCACTAGGAAAACCACATTCAATAACACCGGAGAAAAAGCAGGCGCCGCGAATTTCTTAAGCGTCGTCAAAACCCCGCTGAGATGCGCCACCAAAGCCATACACAAAAGGTAAACAAAGGTGATTTTTGAAAGCCTAACCGTCAGGTCATACGCCCCCGGATCATTATTATACACCTTTAATTCCCCCGCTCCAGAAACCGCACCCTCCACAATCGCAAAGTCATGATCCGCCGGCAAAGGCACTCTCAATAAACCACTCTCAGACAGCACCCACCCACTCTCATTAAAAATTTCCGCCTTCGCCGCCTCCACTTTCTCAGCCTTCACCGCCTCCGTATCCTCTCTCTCAAAGACCCCCTCGCTCTCTCGCCGCAGCCCCTCAGCAATCACCGACTGCAAACTCACCGTCTTACCAGAAGCCTGAACTTCCCCACCAAAAACCTCGCTCAACACTTTAAAAAAAGGCGGATCCCCCTTCTCCGTCAACGACAACTCACCAAAATCCACTCCACCCTCAGTTTGCAAGTAAACCGCCTTCGCTCCCCGCAACGGCACCCGAAATTCCACTCCCTCCTCACTCAAGCTCTCATCCACTTTCGGCAAAAAACCCGGCACCACCACTAACATCAAAGCCGCCATTAACGGAATCGCAAGAAGGGTCAGCACTCCCAAGACATAGAACAAAACCGAGAAAGCATTATTGGCAAAGTTCATCGCCGAGTTGCGGCCATCCTGCGTCACCCGCTTCCCGAAAAGTGGCACAAAAGCCGAATTAAAAGCCCCCTCGCCAAAGATACGGCGAAACATATTGGGAAAGCGAAACGCCGCGAAAAACGCATCAGCCACCACTCCCGTCCCCACAAAGCGCGCAATCATCACGTCCCGCGCCACCCCCAAAACCCGGCTCATCAAAGTGAAACCAGAAATTGTCATCAATGAACGAAGCATGACGCAGAATGAAACGAGACCACCAGAAGCTCAAGCAAGGCTTTCGCAAAATCACCCTTTCCCTGAATGGCCGGATTTTCCCAACCCCAAGTTAGCCTCAACGAGCCCA
>CALDZJ010000061.1 GCA_937944055.1 uncultured Verrucomicrobiales bacterium
CAAAAAACAAAAGAAAACCATGTCCAAAATACCAGAATCCGAGCTAACCCGAATCAAATCTGAAACTGACCTCATCGCGCTCATCCAGTCGCGAGGGACGGTCTTGAAAAAGCAGGGAATCAACTGGACGGGGCTTTGCCCGTTCCACCCCGATGAAGAAACGCCGAATCTCATCGTGACGCCGAGCAAGGGCCTCTTCCGCTGCATGGCGAGCCAATGTGGGAAGACGGGGAACGCGATCCAGTTTGTGCAGTGGTTCGATGGGGTGAGTTTTCGGCACGCTTGCGAAGTCCTCTCGAGCGGAGGTAAGGCCGCCTTTGAGCAGACCAATCACCGCAGGGGCGGGACGGGCGGGAAAACGAAAATCGCGACCGTCCCGAAGCTTCCTTGCCCACTCGACACTGCCGCCGATGAGGGCAAGCTTCTCGATCAGGTCGCAGACTACTACCACGGCAAACTCGACGAAGCGGCTTTGGCTTACCTCGTCTCTCGCGGCCTCGATGACAAGGAGGTGGTGAAGCGGTTTAAGATTGGATTTTCCGACCGAACTCTGGGCCTCCGGATCCCGCTTAAGAATCGGAAGGAAGGCGAGGAACTGCGAAGCAAACTCAAAGCCCTCGGCGTGTATCGCCAGAACGGCCGTGAACATTTGCGAGGCTGTCTTACCGTGCCGATTTACAACGCGAAAGGGGAGCTGGTGCAGATTTACGGAAGACGAATCGACCCCAAAGCCCCGAAGGCTAACCGCCATCTTTACCTTGCCCGACCGCTTGCCGGAATCTTTAACTTTGAAGCCCTCAAAAGTCGTGAAATCATCCTGACCGAAAGCATCCTCGATGCTCTGACCTTTTACCGCCACGGAATGCAATCGGTGACCTGCACCTACGGCACCGCGAACCTCACCGACGAACTTTTCCAAGCGATCAACGCCGCAAAAGTCGAGAGCGTCCGCCTCGCCTTCGATGCCGATGAAGCGGGAGAAAAAGCAACGGCGCAAGCCGCCGCGAAGCTCGCGGCCTTTGGCATCGAGTGTCATCAAATCAAGCTTCCATGGGGGTCAGACGCGAACAGCTACGCCCTTGAGCAAGGCGGGGAAGCACTCAAGAAAGCGGTGAGAAACGCCCAATGGATCGGGGCAAAAGCTCCCCCTCAAAAGCCCGAGCCTCCTTCTTTAAGTAGTACAAAAGTAGCTTCTTCTTTAGCTGCTTCCTCTGGCTCTGAAACGGTGGCTAAAGGTAAGAAGATCGAAGCTCCTCAGGTTGTTCTCGAGCGGAAAGGCGAACATTATGAAATGGCCTTCGGTGAGCGACTTTACCGAGTCGGAGGACTTGAGCGAAACAACTCACTGGAAGTCTTAAGAATTACGCTCCGCATCGCGTCCGAGGGCCTGATGCACGTGGATAGTCTCGATCTTTACCGCGACGGAGAGCGGCGCAAGTTCATCGACCGAGCGAGTGAAGAAACCTTGCTCGAAAAGGACCTTTTAAAGCGTGATGTTGGCAAACTTCTGCTTGCTCTGGAGCAAGCTCAAGAGGCCCGCTTGAACGGGGGAGGGGACGATGAGGATGAGGTGGAACTATCGCCCGAAGAAGTACGGGAAGCACTAGAATTCCTGCAAGCACCCAAGCTCCTCGACCGCATCGCCATCGCCTATGATCAAGCCGGAATCGTAGGAGAGCAAACCAACCTCCTCGCCGCTTATCTCGCGTGCGCGTCGCGCAAGCTCGCGAAGCCCTTGGCGGTGATCATCCAATCTACCAGCGCGGCGGGGAAAAGCACCCTCATGGAAGCCGTCTTGAGCTTCTTCCCACCCGAGGAACAAGTGAAATACTCCGCGATGACGGGCCAGAGCCTTTACTACCTCGGAGAAACCAACCTCAAGCACAAGATCCTCGCCATCGTCGAAGAGGAGGGCGCGGAAAAGGCAAGCTACGCCCTCAAACTCCTGCAATCAGAAGGAGAACTCACCATCGCCAGCACCGGAAAAGACCCACAATCGGGCCGGATGGAAACCCAAGAATATCACGTAGAAGGCCCCGTCGCCATCGTCTTCACCACCACCTCAATCGACATCGATGAGGAATTAATGAACCGTTGCCTCGTCCTCACGGTCGATGAATCCCGCAAGCAAACCGAGCGCATCCACGAACTGCAGCGCGAGGCCCGCACCATCGAAGGAATCCTTGCCAACGAGAAACGAAAAGACATCCAGCGCCTCCTCCAAAACGCACAAAGGCTCCTCCAACCCTTCAAAATCGCCAACCCATTCGCGAGGCATTTAACCTTCACCAGCGGAAGAACCAGAACCCGCCGCGACCACGAAAAATACCTCACCTTGATCGACACCATCGCGCTCCTGCACCAACACCAGCGCGAAACGATCAAGCACACAGTCAACGGGCGAGAAGTCGAAATGCTCCCCGTCACGATCGAGGACATCGAAGCCGCCAACCAGATCGCGCCCGAAGTCCTAGGCCGATCCTTGGACGAACTCCCGCCGCAAACGCGCAGCCTCCTGGACAAAATCAAAACCCTCGTTCGCGAAAAGATGGCCGAGCAAAAGCTGGAGCAATGCTACTCCCTTTTTAGCCGCCGAGAGTTGCGCGATACGACCGGCTGGAGCGAAACGCAAACGCGCCTTCACTTGGAACGACTTGAGGCGATGGAATACATAAACCGGCGCACGGGAAGACAAGGGAGCCTTTGCAAATATGAACTCCTCACCGACGCCTCCGAAGTCGCGCAGGTCTGGCAAGTGGGCTTGCTAGACATCGAAACGCTCCGCCAGAAAGAAGGCGTAAAATGAAGCTACGGCGACCACTTCGCGGGGTAGCGGGGGTGCTTCGCGCCCCTTCGCCGAATGCACTCCGCGAAGTTCGAGCCCCCGCAATAGAAGGCTTTAGAGACAACTTCGCCGCTTCGTGGAAACGCACATCTGGAGCCTAAAAAATCACCCCATCATAAACGTAGAAAACCATGGCTGGAAAAAAAGGATACGACGCAGCCGACGGCATGCGCGGACGCGACCCAGATAAGCGAGGCGGGAACGGACCCGGGGACTTCCCGCAAGGCGAGCGCGGGAGCCTCGCCGCCGAGGCCCTGCGTTACCTCCGCAGCCTCGCCGTGAAAAACTACAGTGAAGGCACCATTGAAGCGCGGAAGGACTCGCTCAAAACCTTCATCCTCTGGGCGCATGAGCGCGACCTCCACCAGCCCGACGAGATCACCAAGCCCATCCTCGAAAGCTTCCAGCGCCACCTCTGGCGATACCGAAAAGTCAACGGCAAGCCGCTTGGCATCTCGACCCAACGCGCTCGCCTCGGCACGCTCCGCGACCTCTTTAAATACCTTTCCAAACAAAACCTCATCCTAGCGAACCCCGCGAGTGAGCTAGAACTCCCGCGCCCCGAAAAACGCCTCCCCGAGCAAGCGCTCAGCCTCAACCAAGTGAGGCAGATCTTCAACATCCCCGACCTCTTCGACCCGCTAGGCGTGCGAGATCGCACCATCTTAGAACTCTTCTACTCCAGCGGGATCCGCCGTAGCGAGCTCGCGAGACTTGAGCTCACCGACCTCAACCAAGAGCGGCAAGTCCTCCAGGTTCGGAAAGGGAAGGGGAACAAAGACCGAGTGGCCCCCGTCGGAAATCGCGCCCTTCATTGGCTGCAAAAATACCTCGAAGAAGTCCGGCCCAAACTCGCCCTCGATCAGGACGAAAAAGCGCTCTTCCTCACCGCCTACGGCGAAGGATTTAACCCTGATGTTCTCAGCCGCATGGTGAGTAAATTTATCAAACAAGCCGACCTCGGCCGCGCCGGAAGTTGCCACCTTCTCCGCCACACCTGCGCCACGCACATGCTAGAAGGCGGGGCCGATATCCGCTTCATCCAGCAACTCCTCGGCCACGAAAAGCTAGAAACGACCAGCATCTACACGCAAGTGAGCATCGAGCAACTGAAAGCAGTCCATGCCAGAACTCACCCCGCTGAAGCGCCTCCGGAAGAGCCAAAACAAGACGCTCCCGACGAATCCTAAAAAGCTTCATCTTTTAGCTGCTCAAAGCCGCTTTGATACGGTAGAACTACACCCAAGTTTATGGGATTTAGCTTCACATCACCCGCGCCTAAGAAGTGCGACCCCACCGCGGAAAACCGCGTCTGGGGATTTTTTGGTGAGGCCCCGAAAACGAGTCGAGGAAATCGGCCTCAAAGCCCACAACCGCGCCAAGGAAATCGCCTTGCACCTACGACGATTGCGTCGGGTCGCACATATTGGCCA
>CALDZJ010000062.1 GCA_937944055.1 uncultured Verrucomicrobiales bacterium
AACACCTTCTTCACCCTCACAGCTCTAGACATCACCGGCAACCCCATCGACGGAGCAAACGTCCTCCAATTTGGAGAAAATGGAGGAAGCGCCTTCTCGGTCTATGACTGGAACACGGGGTACGCCAATAGCACCTACTTAAACACCCAAGAATACGCATTCACCGTCGCTCAGGCCTCCGAGTTCTTTAACGGGACGGGCATTCAAGAAGTTCCAATCTACGGCTTCGCGATTGATAATGATGGTGATGCCGACGTGAAGTTTTTTGGCGCTTCAGATGACACTTTCCTCAATAATCCCCTGAATGCTGCGATCCCGGGAGCAGAGCCGATTCCAGAGCCCGCTGCCCCCCTCCTCCTCCTCGTCACCTCTAGCCTCTGGGCTCTGGGCTCTCCGGAGAAGAAGAACCGCCTAAAACACCACCGCTAGCTCCTCAATCGCTTCAATTCTCAATCACCCGATAGAATTTCGATTCAAGCTCGGCAGCACTTCCGTAAGGATCAGTGAAGCCCTCCTGTCCATCTTCCCAGCAAAGCACCTCCCCATCTCCAATGAGAGATGGCGTCACACTCAGCCAATTTTGCCCATTCGTAGAAGTTTGGATCGTGTAGGTCTTTCCCTCTTCACTCGGAATCGAAATCTTAGTGGCCCCTTCTGCCGAACGCTCTAAACCAAGAATAACAATGGGCGGCGCAGGCGGATCCGCCTCGATGATGCTCCAGCCGACATCCCTTAATCCACCAATTTCAACATTCGTCACCTCGAATCGAGGCGTAGCAGCTGAGAATGAGAGACCGGGCTCCATTAAGAGATCTTGCAAGACATTCGCCGACTGAACTCCAAAGGAATTAGGCCCCCCCAGCTGAAAAACGAAGGACTGGTAAGTGTTATTTCTCCAATGAAAATCACCCCCATCGAGGCTCTCAATCTCCAAGGCATTGATCGATGCCCCATTATCGCTGTTAAAAGCTCCCACCGCAAATTCTCCCACATAACTCCCCGACTCTGAAAGCTCACGCCATTCAGGAGAATTTCTAGAACTCAGACCTAGCCCGTGACCAATCTCATGGAGCGCCACTGAATAAAAATCGATTCCATTCCCGATACTCGGCTCAAAAAGCGAAAAATTCCAAGTCGAGTTGGAATCAAAAGAAACCGTCCCGCCAAGCACGCTCAGGGAATCTTGACCCGAGTTAAACCCACGGTTGACCGGCGAGTCAGGATCTTCCGGGACCGAACTCACATTAATCGCCCCAAGCTGGATCGTCGCCGCCGCTCCAATCTCATCAGTCATCGGCCTCGCCCCTGGATATAAAATCCACACATCTTTCTCTAAAGTAAAACCATCGAGATAAATATCAGCAGCCCCTCCTCCAAATTCCGCGATCACGTCCGAGTCCTCAGATGCCGCAACGCTCAGCTGCAATCTTTCGCCAGTCCCAGGATGAATGATTTGAAAGCGGATGTCTGTGCGCGCATCATCTTGGGCATCCACCTCTAAAAGCTCTTGATCAATGATGCGACTCCAGCGCGCCGCCGCCGCCTCGAGCGCCTCCTTCGCCCCAGGAGCATCAAAGAATCCCGAGGTATCATAACGGTAATCCACCTTAATGGTGAAAGCTTGAAGCGGCAAAGAGAGAGCCAGCCCGATCAGCAATTTTTCCATTCGTAAATCTTAAGGAAATCCCTCACGCTCGCAAGCCGTTATCAGAGAAAACCTTAAATTGATACCCTAGTTGATCGATGATCGCGCAGATTTATCACGAAGCCATTCCTGATCCTCCTTAGACAACTTCTCGATTTCATAAAAAACCTCGCTCCCATCTTTGAGAATAAACATCACCTTCTCTCCCTGTATCTTTTTAAAAGCAGCGACCAGTAGTTTCCCCTCATGATTTCTCCATGTTCGGAAACCCTCCGACTCCCCATTTAGCGGGACTTCTCCCCCCAGCACAGTCTCCGGCCCATCATTCACCTGCGCCATAGCGCGCTGAACCACCTTCTGGAATTTCTTCTCCTTAGGATGTCCACTAAAAAGCAAAGCCCCATCCGCCCCAAAAACCACAACCTGAGGCAGCCCCATCAGAGAAATCGGCCCCTTCACTCCATCGATGATGCTGAAGGCCACCTTTTGAGCATCTACCACCGCTGCGATTTCCCTCCGTCCTGAGCGGTATGACTCCGCCCCGATGACACGCAGCCCCTCCTCTCGGTATTGCCCATCGAGCGCGGCGAGATCTGCCAAGCCTTCGCGACAGGCGGAACACTTCGCCCCCCAATATGCAAGAACCACCACCCTTCCCTGTAGCTCCTCTGGCCTCACTTTCTCACCGAAAAGAGTCCTCCCAAATTTCCATTCCGAGAGAGCATGAACCCGTATCTTTTTATCATCAGCTCCAGCTTGAATTTGGAAAACACCCAAAAAAAGAGCCACGATCAGTGAGGAGAAAAGCGTGGAAGAATTCATCGCATTACTCTACTCACCCTCACGATGAAACCTTTCATCCCTCCCCTTTTCCAAACATTTTAGACAGCGCGCGAAGGATCACCCCGATCCCCCCCACAAAAAAAAGAGCCGGAAACCAAATCGAGTAACCCGGCGCCTTTGTCTCATGCTCCAATAAGGCTTCCTCCGCATTTTCCGGATTCACAAAAGCCTCCACTTTCTGCCCCACTTTCCATCTCTCCAGCTCTGGGAGAATCTTCGCTTGCTCCTTGAAAAAGGGATTCTTCCGCCGCTGCAAGCGCTCCCCCCGGTAAATTTCCCCATCGACTTCATACTCATAAACCAACTCATGAGTAAACTCCTCCGGAATGCTAGGACCTAGACTACGCACTCCCACCTGGGACACCACGATCACCGCAGAAACCCGCTCCCAAGCCTCCGTCTCCTTTGCCTTCAAATACCCTCGCCCCAAAATCAACACAAACGCTCCACCCACCACAGCCAAGAATAAACCAATAAACGCGAGATAAAGAAACCCGCCCATGCCCTGCTTTTTCACCCCGCATCGGTATCACAATCCACCCTCCTCGCAAGACCCGTGCTTGCACGAATGACAAATACCCCTCAAAACTCCCCCCATGAGCACTTTTGCCGAAACCGTGATGGACGATCTCAAGACCGCAATGAAAGCCAAAGACACCGTGGCTCTCACCACCCTGCGCGCCTTAAAAACCGCCCTCACCAATGCCGCCATCGAGTCCGGCAACAAAGACAACGTCGTCGAAGATGCCGACGCCCTCGCCCTCGTCCGCAAGCAAATCAAACAACGCAACGACTCGATCGAACAATTCGAAGGCGCCGGCCGCCCCGAACTCGCCGAGACCGAAAAAGCCGAAATCGCGATCCTCGAAAAATACCTCCCTGCCGCAATGAGCGCCGAGGAAGTCTCCACCATCGTCGCCGACGCCGTCTCAGAAACCGGAGCCACTTCTCGCGCCGACATGGGCAAGGTCATGGGCATCGTCCAAGCCAAAATCGCAGGCCGTGCCGATGGCAAAACGATCTCACAAGAGGTCATGAAGCACCTCTCCTAGATGAGCCTCGCCGCCATCATCGTCGCCTCCGGTTCCTCTCGGCGGATGGGCTTTGATAAGCTCGCCGCCCAGTGGAACCGCAAGCCGATCCTTTGGCACAGCGTCCGCGCTTTTTCCTCCCTTGAAGAAATCGCCCAAGTCATCGTCGTCACCCCACCCGAGCGCTTCGAATGGCTCCACGACCTTGGCGAAAAAATCACCCGCATCGATGGCGGTGTCGAACGATCTGACTCCGTCGCCGCCGGCCTCGCCGCCCTCCAAAATAACATCACCCACGTTGCCATCCACGATGGAGCCCGCCCTCTCGTCTCTCCCGCTTCCATCAAAGCCACCTTCACCGCCGCTCAAAAATCCGGAGCCGCCAGCCTCGCTCGCCGCGTCACCGAGACTTTAAAACGCGCCACCCCCGACGGCATCACCACTGATTCCGTCTCACGGGACGACCTCTGGATCATGGAAACCCCTCAGATTTTTTCCAAAGACCTCATCCAGCAAGCCTACCAAAACGTCTCACAAGGCGACGCCCAAATCACCGACGAAGTCTCCGCCCTCCAGCTCCTCGGCCAAGGAACCACCTTGGTCGAAAACCCCACCCCAAATCCCAAGATCACCGTTCAGGCTGACCTTGACGCCCTCTCCTAAAGACTTCCCGCGCGAGAAAACCCGTGGCAAACTATTGCCATGACGAAAGCCCCCCTCTTTATCACCTTCTTCTCCTTATTCCTCTTCCTGCAATCCTGCTCCACCGGGAATGCCTCGACCTCCTCACCCTCGGTCGTCCCCGCCGCAGACTGGACTAAGATCAAATCCTCCATCGTCGCCCAACGCGCCGCCGGCCATCCCAGCTACAAGCCAACTTGGGTCTACGTCGTTGATCCTCGCACCCAGCGCATGCACGTCATCTCACTCAAAACCGGCAAACTCCAAAAGACCCTCCGCTGCGGCACCGGAAAGCGCGGCCTTGGCACCGCTCACGCTCAGACCCCTCCCGGCTTCTTCACAATGGGCGGCGTCCGCATCGCCAAAAATGGCAACGCCAACATCCAAACCGGCGACTCTAAAAAAGGCGTCAGCGGAATTTACGCCGAGATCCTCTACCCACCCACTCATCCAGATCCCAAGCTCCGCGGCTACGTCCCCAATGGCGTCGTCATCCACTCCTATAATCCAAACGCCAGCGAGATGCTCCGCCAACGCCGCGCCCAGCGCATGATCGGCCGCGTCCCCTGCACCACCGGCTGCCCCGTCCCAGACATCGACGAAGCACACCTCCTCATCCCCTACCTCAAGCAATCCGCCGGAGCCTTCGACCCCACCGCCAATCCCAACGCGAACCTCAAGGCCCTCATCAAAAGCGGCCAAGTTACCCAATACCAGCGCAAGCAACTCGGCGATCCCATCTACATCCTGAATCGCCAATAGCCTTCCAAAAAATCCATTTTTTGTAAGAGACCTCAGACAGAGACGCTATCCATAGTCACAGCGTCATGTCCCCAAAAGCCAAACTCCTTTCCACGATCGCCCTTCTCGCCCTCGCGATCGGGGTGGCCGTCTTCTTCATCTTCCGCGATGGCTCCGAATCTGAGCAAAGCCTCACCACCGTGCAACTCTCGCGCTACGAGGAAGGAACATTCTACCGCACGACCGTCACCTCGACCGTGCAGGGTCAGATCGAGGACCAAGACTGGGGACTTGAGAAAAAAATCACCCTCATTCACGAAGGCGAGACCGACTTCATCCGCGAAGTAAAATCCGTCGCGAGCGACCACAGCGAAGTTGTCGTCGGACTCGAAATCCTCTCCGCTCGCGATCTCGAGGTCCGCCTCGATCTCTCCGACGCCAAGCTCGACCTCCCTCCCTCCGTCGGCATCCTCAGCAAAGCCGCCAAAAAAATCCTCCTCCCCGGACCCGAGGGCCTCGCAGCAGAACTCGCCGCGAAGCGCGCCTCCGAATGGTTCGCAAGCGATGAAAACCGTCAGAAAGTTCTCTCCCGCATCAACTTCGCCGTCGAAGCAGTCACCGGAAAAGGGATCGAGGACCACCTCCTCGAAGCCAAGATCCAACCCCTCGAAGCCTACGAAGGACTCACCGCCGAATACACTTACGAAGCAGGCGCAGGCCTCGTTGACTTCCAAACCAAAGCCACCCTCTCGAAAGACCAAGAGGAACGCGTGAAGAATTTCTCCGTCTACAGCGAGGCTTACCTCCTACCTGACACCGACCCCGATGGCCCTGAAGAATGGGACATTGACGTCAAAACCATCGCTCACCTTCTCGCTCCCAGCGGCGACCTCGATGTCAGTGGAACCCTCACTCTGAAACGCGAGTCCACCAACGGGAACGAAACACGCCTCAAGATCGTCAAAGGCAAGGTCGTCTTCTCCGGCGGGACCGACAAAGCGCAAGTCCTCGGCACCTGGGCCGCACGTGGCTCCCTCTACTACGACCTCGCCACCCACAACATCGTAGAAGGAAATCTCACCGGCGCGGTTTCGCTCGAACGCAAAAGCACCGACCACGTTCTCTTCGAGGAGAAATTCAAAACCGAGCCCAGCTACCGCGTCGTTATCAAGGGCTTCTCGACCAAAGATCCCGCCGAAGCACGCAAGATCGTGGAAGACGAAAAGACAACCCGATGAAGCAATCTGCCCTCGGTCTCCAAGTCGAAAGCCTCACCATCCGAGGCAAGAAATCGGCGATCATCGATGACCTCTCGCTCGCCATCGCGGGCGGCTCGCTCGTTGGTCTCATCGGACCCAGTGGAGCGGGGAAAACCACTCTCCTGCGCACCCTCGGGCTTCGTCCTCCTAGCCGAAAAAATGGCGACCTCGGCATCGTCAGTATCGTAGAAGGCGACAAAGCCACCCGCATCTCCGGCGGCAACCATCAATCCCTTCTCGAAGTCCTCGCATACGTCCCTCAGCAAGACCTCTTCCCCGAATCCGCCACCGCTCGCGAAGTTCTCGACGACGCCCTCACCTTCTCCGCTCACGATGCCGACCCTGCCGAAATCATAAACTCCGTCGGCTTAACTGAAAATTTTCTCAACCAACCCGTCTCGAAAATTTCCGGAGGAGAAAAACGCCGCCTCTCCCTCGCCCGCGCCCTTTGCTCGCAACCCCGCATTCTCCTTCTCGATGAACCGACAAGTGGACTTGACCTTCCCGTCGCCTTTGAGGTGATGCAACTCCTGCGCGACCTTTGCGAAACCCACGCGCTCACCATCGTCACCACCAGCCACCTCCCCAGCACTCTCGCAGTCTGCGACCGCGTCCTCGTGATGGAGAAAGGTGGACGACTCAAAGCCGATCACCATGACGTCACCACACTCCTAAAAAACACCGCAGAAAAAGACCTCTTCGAGCAAGAAACTCCCATTCAGAAAATCTCATCCTTCGATTACTCAGACTCCCCTCCCACCAGCCGTGATTGGTGGCATCCCAGCCACTTCACCGCCATCTTCCGCCGCTCCGCCCGTCAGTCTTTCCGTGATTACGGGGCCGCTAAAGTCACCATCGCCCTCCCCATCCTTCTCGCCGGCCTCATCATCTTCACGCAGTCGCTCCACGGCGGAGAAAGCCCGCGCTTTATCAATTTCTTCCTCACCATCGCCGCCCTCTGGATTGGAATGTCACTCACCATTCGCGAAGTGGTCGCCAGCCGCACTCTTTATGCCATTGACGAACTCAGCGGACTCGGAAAATTCTCGTACTTCCACGCCAAGGCGGCCTTTGCGGTCATGATGGTTTCGATCAGCACTCTTCTTCTTTGTGCCTCCACTTGGTTCTTCGTCTGGCTCTTTAAAATCGATCCCAATGCCGTGGCCGCCTCAAATTGGTTCGACTCCCGCGACTTCATCTCTCACTTCCTCGTGCTGGGCCTGATTTGTTTTTCCGGAGCAATGATCGGCCTCCTCCTCTCCACTCTCACCAAGTCCGAGCGCAGTGCCGTCTCGCTCATGCCCATCATTCTCCTTCCGCACGTTCTCCTCAGCAAATACGCCACCGGCTTCGCCGGGGAAGCGGTCGACCGCACCCTCACTCATCCTTTCCACAGTCTCGATTTGGAGCGGGTCGACTACTCAGGCTTCACTTGGATCGAGCAAGGAAACTTCTGGGGCAGCCTCTTCACTTCGACCCGCCATGGCACTTCTGTTTTTGATCAACTCGGCTCCTCTCGCTTCGACTTCAGCATGATCTTCGGCCTCGATTTCTGGGCTCTCCTTTGCCTCGTGATTGGACAAGCCCTTCTCGCCCTCATCATCTTCTGCTACTCTGCCAACTCCGCGATCAGACGAATCAAATGAGTGAACTCCAACCCATCGACGACGGAGTCCGGCGCTACCGCCCCGGCCTCATGATCGTGCTCAGCGCCCTCGTCTTAGCAGGAGCCACTTGGTTTATTTTCCAAGCCGTCGCTTCCAAACAAGGAACGGTCGAAAAAGAAACATCCGTCATTGAAGTCGCGAAAATCGAAGAAGAAATTCGCGCTCCCGCTCCGTCACCCCCACCTCCCCCGCCGCCTTCGATTCATCCCCTCGAAGGAAAGCGCCGCCTCTTCCTCGCCGATGGCTGCCGCTACCGCTTTCACGAGCTCACTTTCACTCGTGAGTTCTCTGAGCAGCACCCCTTCCCCGGCGCCATCCTGCGGGAAAATGATCCCTGTCTCTGGAACTTCGTCGGAGTGCTCGAAAAGGAAGACGTCTACCGCATTTACTGCGCCGACCCAAATTACCCTGACCTTCACGAAAAGAACCTCACCTACACCCGCCTTCTCGATGACGGTCTCCCTCAAGACACTCTCCCTCCGTATCTCACTCTCAGGAAAAACGATCCCTGCGAGTGGAAAGTACGAGAACTCCCCGAGAAGAACCAATACGAACTCTACTGCCTCAGCGGGAGCGAAGCATTCGCCGGAAAGAGCCTGGGCTGGATGGAAGAACAGGACGACCTCCTTCACGAAAACATCACCACCACCTTAGGAGAAAACGGAAACCCCTCATGGTTCATTTTAGAAGAAGACGAAAAACCGACTCTCCCACGACGCGCTTCACACCTCATCGTCATGCCGCGCGGTGAGGTCGAGGGACTTGCCGAATCCCGAGAAGATTTTGAAGAAAATGGCATCGAGATCTTCCGCGCCATCATCGAAACCGCGGATGACAAATTCACCCGCGTCGCCGCCAAGCTCAGCCACCTCGAGTTGGTGAAGGCAATCCGCGACAATGACCCCGTCATTCAGCACAAGAACTTCCCCGCCTTGGCCAACTTCAGCCTCACGAATCTCACCGAGCTCTCCGCCGAGCCCGACCCGCTCTTCCCCCTCATCATCCCGCTGAAAGTGGCCCTCCACCCCCATCTCATCCACGAGCTCAC
>CALDZJ010000063.1 GCA_937944055.1 uncultured Verrucomicrobiales bacterium
AGCAGACGACCCACGCGAGCACGAAATGCACTCCGAGCACTACGAACTCAGCGCCGAAGCTGCCGCCAAAATCCAAGCTGCCAAAAAGGTCGCCGCCGTCGGCACCACCGTCACCCGCGTCCTCGAGCACCTCGTCCGCGACCGCGAAATCGCCGCCTGCCATGGCGAAACCGACATCTTCATCTACCCACCCTACCAACTCCAAGCCATCAACGCCCTCCAGACCAACTTCCACCTCCCCTGCAGCACCCTCATGATGCTCGTCTCCGCCTTCGCAGGCCGCGAACTCATCATGGAAGCCTACGCCAAAGCCGTCGAAGAACGCTACCGCTTCTACTCCTACGGCGACTGCATGCTCATCCTCTGAAGACCATGCCCCTCGACCTCACTTCCTTCTTCAACGACCCCGACTGGCACCATCGCTTCGACGAGCACATCCTCGCTCACGGAAAAAAGATCTCCTCTCCCCGCTTCCTCACTTCATTGAATCTCGAAGAAGTCGATGACGGCTTCCTCCTCAGCGGCCGCACCGATGATCACGACGCCGAGATCAACCTCTGGCCCGAGTCCGAAACCCACTGGGCCTTCGACACCTCCTGCACCTGCGACTTTGGCCCCTTCTGCCCTCACGCCGCCGCCGCCCTCCTCCGCGCCTCCCGCCCCAACACTCTCGCCCGCCTCCTCCGCGGGGGCGGCTCTTCCCCCCAACCAAGCCCCACAAAAGAACCTTCGCGACTTAGCGACTTAGCGGTTCAAAAAGACCCCACAACCTACAAACCAACCTTCCATCTCGAAGTCGCCGAAGAACCCGCCAACACTCGCGTCGTCCAACTTCTCCTCCAAGCCCTCAAACTCAAAAACCGCGACACTTGGCTCGTCGCCCGCCCCACCGTCCGCTACGGCCCACACGCATTCCCCCTCATCAAGACCTCGACCGAATCCCCCGTCACCCGCGATAAAGCCGCTGAATTCCGCGCCATCGAGCAACTCACCAAGCTCGCCCTCACCAACCTTTCCACCAACCCGACCTATCGTTTCCTCCTCTCCCTCGCTAAAAAACAATCCTCAGAGTTCTCGGTCGAGGGCTGCTGGTTCCCTGATCCCCACCTCACTACGCCCTCCATGTATTGGCCATGGTTCCGGGCCAAAGCCACCCGCATGCTCAGCGAACACGACTGGACCGTCACGATCGATGCCGACTTCGGCCACGAAGTCCACGAACTCACGGACGAGGAATTAAAAGCCTCGCTCGAGCCCGAACCCGGCGGCTGGTTCAAGCTCTCCGTCGGCATCGACATCAACGACCAACGCCTCGACCTCCTCCCCATTCTCGCCGCCCTTCTCGATGGCGACACCATCGATCAACTTTCCGATCTCGACGACCACGAACCTCACCTCGTCTACCTTCCCAGCGGCGGCGCTCTTCAAGTCCCCGCTGGTCGACTCCGCACCATCCTCCACCACCTCGCCGCCCTTACCGATCCCAAGGCCCCCTCCCTTCACCCCATCGATGCGGCCAACCTCTTAGAAGCCGAAGCCCTCCCCATCGATCCCCCTGCCCAACTCAGCTCCCTCCGCAAGAAACTCCGCGCCAAAGAAGCTTCCCAAAAAAAATTCGCCCCACCCGATGGCCTTCAAGCCGAGCTCCGCGACTACCAAAAAACCGGCGCCGACTGGATCTCCTTCCTCGCCGACCACCAGCTCAACGGCATCCTCGCCGATGACATGGGCCTTGGAAAAACTCTCCAAACCCTCACTCACATTCTCAGACTTAAGAACTCCGGATTAACTTCCCCCACCCTCATCGTCGCCCCTACCTCCGTCGTCCCGAACTGGTTTGCCGAAGCCAAAAAATTCACCCCTTCCCTCAAAGCCATCATCCTTCACGGCCCTCAACGTCGCAAACTCTTCACCCACATCCCCCACGCAGACATCGTCCTCACCTCCTTCGCCCTCATCCAACGCGACGTCGAAGAACTCAAAAAACACCACTTCCAACTCATCGTCCTAGACGAGGCCCAGCACATTAAAAACCCCGCCGCAAAAGTCAGCAAAGCAGCCTGCGAACTCAAAAGCGACCAACGCCTCTGCCTCTCCGGCACCCCGGTCGAAAACAACCTCGGCGAAGTCTGGTCCCTCTTCCGCTTCCTCATGCCCGGTTTCCTCGGACCGCTCGAGCGCTTCCGCAAAAACTACCAAAACCCGATTGAAAAAGAAGACGACGACGAACGCCGCGACTTCCTCCGCGCCCGCCTCGGGCCCCTCATCCTCCGCCGCACGAAGGACCAAGTCGCCACCGAGCTTCCGCCAAAAACCATCCTCGTCCACCCCATCGATCTCAACTCCGCGCAACGCGACCTTTACGAAACGGTCCGCGCCACCATGGATAAAAAAGTCCGCGACGCCATCAAAGCGCGCGGCCTTGAACAATCGCAATTCGCAATCCTTGATGCCCTCCTCAAGCTCCGCCAAATCTGCTGCCACCCCCAGCTCCTAAAACTCACCACCGAGGAAGCGCGAAAGGCCAAGAGATCCACCAAGCTCGAATACCTCCTCGAGCTTCTCGATACCCTCTTCGCCGAGGGCCGCCGCGTCCTCCTCTTCTCCCAATTCACCTCCATGCTCGCCATGATCGAGACCGAGCTCAATATCCGAAGAATCTCGTACTTAAAACTCACCGGAGAATCAAAAGACCGCGGCCAGCTCGTCGACCGTTTCCAAAACGAAAACATTCCCATCTTCCTCATCTCACTTAAAGCGGGCGGCACTGGCCTTAACCTCACCGCCGCCGATAGCGTCATCCACTTCGACCCCTGGTGGAACCCCGCCGCCGAAAACCAAGCCACCGACCGCGCCTACCGCATCGGCCAAGACAAGCCTGTCTTCGTCCATAAACTCATCTGCGCGGGCACTGTGGAAGACCGCATTCACCAACTCCAACAAAAGAAATCTCTCCTCGCCGACTCCCTCCTCGATGGCGCCGTAAAAGCCAGCCCAGACGCCGCCGCCCTCCAAGAACTCCTCAAACCCCTCGCCTAAAAAAACCGCCTTAATTTATGTCCTCCAATGACCCACTTCACGGGATTAAACTCGAGCAAATGCTCATCCAACTCGAGGATCACTACGGCTGGGATGAGCTCGCCGACCGCATTCGCATCCGCTGCTTTGCCAATGATCCCTCCCTCAAATCCTGCCTGAAGTTCCTCCGGCGCACTCCATGGGCTCGCAACAAGGTTGAAATCCTCTACCGGGAAACATTCTGCTAAGCTTCTGCCCCGCCCAGACCCCCTTCTAAGAGCAGCGCTCTCGGACCATTTTTAGCAAGCGGAGAGGAGGAATCCCATAAAACCCCTTCATCTCAGTTGAGAAATGGGAGTAGTGCCGGAACCCTAGCTGCTCGGCGATCTCATGGAGATCATATCCTTCTTTCATCATCCTCCGCGCGAGAACGGCCCGATATTGGCGGAAGAATACCTTCGGCTTCATTCCCACCACCTTATCGAGGGCCAGCTCAAAGTCTCGGACTGTTAAACCTAGCTTTTCAGCCACTCCATTCACCATAAAGCCCTCATTGAAAGCTAGTTTTAATACATCACGGCCCTCATCATCCAGCACCTGATCACCATTTCTGCTAAAGAATGAGCTTGAACTGTTGCCATTACCACGATTGCCGATCATTATAAAAACACATTAATTCCCCCGATCTTAGTTAGTCAAACCGATTATGCCCCACCATACTCATCATTTCATAGACAGACCAAAAACGAGGGGAATTCAATGGCCGAGAATCTAATCCACCTAAACACCACCGTAGCCTGTAAAAATAGCCAAGGTCAACAAGTCGCCGCGAATGTCCTGAGGCTACGGCGCTACTCCGCCACCTTCGAGGTCTACAACCCCTTCAGCCTTCTTCAACTCTCCGAAGTCTTAAAAGGATTTCAAATTCGCCTCAACGATCGCATCATCTACTCCGGTGATGCCATCGTCTCTAACTTAGTAAATACCGGCATTCTCCTGATCTGTGAAGTCACTCTCAACGATGCTTGGCTAGACATTGATTTTCTCTCCGATCGTGAAGGCTTCCTCTCTCTCGGGCAGCAATTTTCAGAGTTCCTTGATGAATGGAGATCCGCAAACCAAGTTGACCCAAGATTCAAACTGATCACCGCAGACCTTCAAAGCCTCCTCGTAGGAGTGCAACGCTGGATGGAGCGCGCTGATTTAGGTTTACGCACTTCGACCGCTGAGGAGCTCATCGAATTAGAAGTCAAAACCCTTACCGGTCTTGAAAGCCAACTCTCAGCACAAGTGCATGAAGCGATGACAAGCTTTGAAGACGCGGCTCGAAATGTCTCTCCTGATGACCAATCGGCTCACAAGTTTTATGTCCGCCGACAAATCCACCCTCTTGTCCTTTGCTCTCCTTTTGCATATCGCACTTTTTATAAACCACTTGGCTATGCCGGTGACTATGAAATGGTGAATATGATGTTGCGCTCGCCATACGAAGGCGCATCTCTTTTCGCCAAATCGATCAATTGCGCCTTCCTAAAGAGCCCCCCTGTTGAAGCTCACAGAAACCGTATCACGTATCTGAAAAATCTCCTTTGTGAAACGGCAGAAAACAGAAAGGGCAACAAGGTTCGGATTCTGAATTTAGGCTGCGGGCCTGCACATGAAGTCCAAGCCTTTCTAAGGGATTCAGAATTGAGCGATCTCTGTGAATTTACCCTCCTCGATTTTAACGATGAAACGATCCGGTTCACAGGCCAAGTTCTGAATGACCTTAAAGAGACCCACGGCAGGCAGGTTTCGGTGATACCGATCAAACGTTCAGTCCATCAATTACTCAAGCAAGGGAACAGCGGTGATGCCGATATGAATTGGGACAGCTATGACCTTGTCTACTGCGCAGGTCTTTATGACTACCTATCGCAGAAGGTCTGCCGACGGCTTACCGATATCTTCTACAAACTCGCGAAGCCAGGTGCTCGTGTTGTCATCACAAATGTCTCATCCACTAACCCCAGCATTGGCTGGATGGAGTTCTTACTCGAATGGAATTTAGTTTATCGAAATAACGACGAAATGTTAAACCTCGTTCCGAAAATGAATGAAGGCCCAAGGTCAAAAGTCCTCGCTGACACAACCGGCGTGAACCTCTTCCTCGAGATTGAGAAACCTAGCCTCAAATGAAGTCAGAGGAGGCAATACAGATCGGGAGCGACCGTGCACTTTGGCTCGCGTTCGAGAAAAGTGAAATCGAAACACAGAAGCTTCAATTGAAGCGGACCATCTTATTTGCCGCTTGCTTCTCTCTCTTAGGTTTCGTCCTAGATTTTTTGATCTACCCAGAGTTCGTCGTCCCATTCTTCATCTGCCGCTGCATCGCAGTGACTCTCTTACTCGCAACATTCATTCCTCTGCGACTAGACCTAAAGCCTAAACTGATTCGACTCTTAAGCCACTGGCCTGTCTCCATTCCCATCTCTGCGATCATGTTCTTCATCACATATGCCCAAGATGGAGAATCCACCTACTACGCAGGATTGAACCTCGTTCTCGTCGGAGCTTCCCTGATCCTACGCTGGCGCTTTATCGACTCAGTCATTAACGCAAGCCTCTGTCTAGTGACCTATCTAGGATTCGCCCTCTCACTTCCCGGTGACACATCCACGATTCTTACCAATGCCTTCTTCATCATGGTCACTGCTGTCTTTGCATGTGCAGGCACCTTCTTCTACTCCCGCCTTCGTTATCAAGAATTCCTCCTTCGCCACCAACTTGATGCCAACCGGCAGGAACTCGAGGAAAACAACGCAAAACTTCAAGCGCTCGATGAGGCCAAAACACGCTTCTTTGCAAACATCAGTCACGAACTCCGAACTCCCTTAACCCTCATTCTTGGACCAGTAGAGCAGCTCAAAACTCTCCCTTCTCTTCAGTCTGACCCAAAAGCGAGCACCATGATCGAAACCCTTTCTGAGAACGGTTATCGGCTCCTAAGACTCATCAACGATCTTCTCGACCTAGTCCGCCTCGATACCGGTGACATCCCTCTGCGTCCCGAAAATCTTGACCTCCCAAAGTTCCTAGACCTCCTCGGAATCAGCCTCCGCCCAATGGCCGAGACCCAGCAGATTTCACTTCAGATTCAAAGCAAGATCCCCAAAAACCCCGTTCAATACTACGACCGAGACAAGCTCGAAAAAATCATTCTCAATCTCAGTATCAACGCTCTTAAATTCACCCCTGCGGGAGGCAAAGTTTCCCTAAATCTTCGCGAAGAAGACACAGACTTTATCTTAACCGTATCTGATACCGGTAAAGGAATGACCGATGAAGACCTCGAGAGAATCTTTGAACGATTTTGGCAAGCCGACGCTTCCTCAAAACGCAAAGCAAGAGGCACCGGAATCGGCCTAGCTTTAGTCAAGAGCCTCACTGAACGTCTCAACGGCAAAATTGATGTCAAATCAAGCCCTGGAATGGGCACCACCTTCACCCTCCGCTTTCCATCCGTCCTTCCTCCAAGTGAGCAAGACACGATTGAGACTGAACTGCACAAAGAGATCATCGCAGATGAGTTCGACGCCCTCCACGAAAAAGCCCGCCTCGCCACCGCTAGTCCACCACAACATCAAACTGCACAAGCGGCTAGCCAGAACCTCCCTCTCCGCCCTAGCAACGGAGCTCCCCAACTTCTCGTAGTCGATGATGAATCTAGCATGCGCCAATTCATCGTCTCGCAACTTGAAGATTATGAAATTCTTGAAGCCTCAGACGGAAAACAAGGCTGGGAACTTGCCAAACAACACTTGCCCGATCTGATCGTCCTAGACTTTATGATGCCTGAGATGGATGGCATGGAAGTTTGCCGCCTTCTCAGAAAGCACCCGCCCACCTCTCGCATCCCCATCGTCCTCGTCACCGCCCATGCAGGGGATGCTCCCCGTCTAGAAGCTCTGCAGGCGGGCGTGAATGACTTTCTCACCAAGCCATTCTCATCCGTCGAGCTCCGCGCCCGGATCCGCAACCTCCTCATTACGGTCCAACACGAACGCGAAATCGCCGAGAGTAATACCAACCTCACTCAAGCTCTCGTGCAACTTCAAGAGAACGAGGAACAGCTCGTCCGAGCAGAAAAACTCACCTCTCTTGGGCGCATGAGCGCAGGCATCATTCACGAGGTGAACAATCCTCTCAACTACGCGAAAACCTCCATTCACTTGCTCAAAAGCTACCGCGATCTCATCCCAGCTGGAGAGCAAGCGGACTACGATGATACGATCGTAGACCTCAATGAAGGGGTCCAGCGAGTGATTGATATCATTACAGATCTCCGCGCCTTCACCCGAGGTGACGAGACCACCCGTCACCTCCTTCAGCTCCATAAAGTTGTCGCCAATACGCGTCGCCTCATCGCTAGTGATCTGGGAAGCGTAAGCTTCACCTGCGAGGTCCCAGAGGATCTGGAACTAGAGGGCAATGATAACCAACTTTGCCAAGCCTTCATCAATCTCATTCAGAATGCCCTCCACGCAACCGCTGACCAAGATGATCCTAAAATCACCTTCACTGCTCAGGCCTCTCCGGCAGGAGGAATCGTCCTTCAAATCTCCGATAATGGCATCGGGATTTCTGCCGAGACCCAAAGCCAGATCTTTGATCCCTTTTTTACCACTCGCGATGTCGGCGATGGCATGGGCCTAGGGCTCAGCCTTACCCTAAGAATCATCGAGGAACACCGCGCCAAAATCCATGTCGAAAGTGAACTCGGAAATGGCGCGACTTTCATCATCTACTTCCCTCCTCCAAAGAACCCTTCAAATTTATAGATTTTTACAAAATCACCTTCTCTAACAGATCATAAAATATGTTTCTAAGTCCGTAGAACTATCTATCCTCGCATACGACCTAATGAATCCTTCGAGCCCGCACTCTCCACCTGCAAACAAGCCCATTATTCTCTTTGTCGATGACGAGGAAAAAACAAGAAAGCACTTCCGCCGACTCTTCGAAAAACAATTCAGAATCGTAGATGCAGCTGATGGCGTTGAGGCCCTTCGGGTTTTTCAAACAGAGCTCGACCAAATAGGTGTCATCGTCACTGACCAACGCATGCCCAACGAAACTGGCACCGAATTTCTTCAAAAAGCAGCTCTCTTAAAACCCAGCGTCATCCGCATCCTCTCAACCGCCTATGCTGATGTGGACGCAGCGATTGACTCAGTAAACAAAGGCGGGATTTATCGATATATCACCAAGCCTTGGGAAATCCCAGACCTAGAAGTGACCCTCACCAGAGCTGTCGAACTTTACGAACTTCAAAACGAACGCGACGAACTACTCCGGCAAAAACTCTCGAGCTTACAAAATCTCGCCGCGACCGAACGGATCCACTCTCTTGCCGCGCTCTCGGTCTTTCAAAACACAGGCCTTCGTCATGCTTCCCGTGCTCTCCAAATCCTTGTTCAGCTCGCTGACCAACCTGAACTTAACTCTGCTAACACCATTGGCGAAACACCTCCATGGTCGCTCGTCTACACACAACATCGCCATTTTCTCGAAGTCGCACACACTCTTCTTCCCTCGGATCTGACTACCGGTCCCGATCTTGATTCTTCGCAACTCACCAATGCCTCGGCAATTCTAAAAAATGCCTGTGAGTCCGACCCTCGCTTTCAATGGAATGACAGCGGGATTCAGAAAATCCAATGGCCTGGCCCTCAGACCCTCGCGGCCCCCATCATGGAGGGACTCATCCGAGGAATCGGCGCCATTCTCTCTCAAGCCAACACCATCCACGCCCAAGAAACGGCCCAAGGGATCGAACTCTCAGTCTCAGCCTTGTCTCTCTCCCACGGACTCCAGCCGCTCATCGTTCCACAGTTCCCAGACGGACAGGAAAAAAACCGCTGTCTTGCACTGACTGCCGCCTTCCTCACGTGGACTCACCACGGTGGGAACATTGAAATTCTTCCCGATCACGCAAGCCGCACGGTCACCCTACGTCTTTCGCTCGCTCCCGCCGGAGCCGTAAATGATCCATGGGAGACCCTTGCCGCAGACCTCGTCGCGAATGATCTCTTTTGGCAACGCCACCTCGACTAAAACTTGAAATGGCATGAGGCATTAATCGCTTGATTGAAGGTCTCAAATCTTCCATTTGCAGTTTCTCCGGCTGGACTTGGCGTATTCCCTGTCACGGTCCGCCCTCCATTGTAGGCAAAGTGATAAGCCAAGGCCCAGCCCCACTCATCACCACGGTGGCCGAATCCGATGCTCCCTAAATGAAGATCTGAATCAGGATTCGTCGGTGACAAAGTCTCATTTGGCACCGAGTTCTCACTGTAAATATAACCAACACTCACCCAGTAACCCTTACCCAATTGACGAGTCACCCCGAGCTCATACATAAAGCCTGACTCATACTCGAAAGGCAAATCCACATCCCCAAAGGGAGTCCCCACAAAGGTCGAAGTGTTCACCCGGTCCCAATTCGTCCAATCCACATTCACCTCAATATTCCAATCCGGCGTAGGACGATAAGAGATCCCAAAATCAATATTATCAGGGAACCTCAGGCTCGCATTCGTCGCTTGAAAATCCTCTGGCAACGGAGTCCCTAGCACCCGTGACTCCCCCTTATAATTCGCCTCAGTCTCTGAACGGTAACTAAGACCGATGGACCATTTTTCATGAGGCCGGTAGAGCAGGCCCAGATTAAAGCCCACCAGAATGTCATCACCCTCATAGCGGAACTGGCCACCTCCGCCCGGGACTAAAGCCTGCTGGAGCTCCACCTCTGAATAATTAAACGTCAGACCGGCTGCCAGCGATAAGGAGTCATTCACCTCGTAAGCAGCTACGGTATTAAAAGTCGCATAAAGGAGAAGGGCCTCCTCAGCTTTCGTCGCAAAGGGCGTGTCACTCCCCCAATCGATCCCCAGCCCAAAGGGCGCATAAAGCCCCATTCCAAATGACCACGGAGAACTTTCCGGCGAATAAACATAGTAAATTTGAGGCACCGCCTGCACCGCAGGATCGGTGCTAGCTCGCCGCCCATCAGGAGCCGTGAAATCGACACCAGTTGTAATGAAATAGGATCCAAAGCTCACATGGTGACCTTCCAATTGAGTGATCCCAGCCGGATTGTAATAGAGAGCAGAGGGATTATCAGCCGTCGCCACAAAAGCATTTCCCCGCGCAATTCCCTCAGGATCTTGATTCGGCAATCGGAAACCCACCCCTTCCACCACGGATCCTAAAAGAAAGAAAAAAGCCCCACCTTTACCAAAACTTCCGATCTTCATCGCCGTCTCGTAGCCCATTTATTGGCAAGAAACAATCGATATTCCTTCCTGGATCTCGCCCAGCATGCTCGCTCTCCAATCGCCCAACCACTGCTCCACCACCTCTTGAGAAGTCGTCAAATCAGGATGAGCTTGGACAGTCATACTCAAGCGACCCTGAAAGGTCACCACCCCTGCACTGAAAGGCAGAAATCGTAACACAGGCGCCACAAACAACCACCCCCCTTGCCGCTCAGGATCTTGAACTCCATCCTCCAGATCCCACACACCCAAATTCGAAAACACCCCTAAATTCCATTCGGCCGTCGCCCTGCCTTTCCGCACAATTTTTCTTTTCAAGCATGCTGGAATCACCGCGCCCAGCGCATACGACTTCCAATTTGCCCAATGTTCACCCGTCGAGAGTTTGTCGTTAATTTCACGCTGCACCTCCCCGCTCCCGCCTTCAGCCGTCACCTTGATCGACAGGTAACTACTGTGATTTTGCGTATCACGCTCGCGCCTCAGCGGCCCACGTAAATTGACTGGCACCATCCAAGGAATCACCGCCTTCTCATTCTGCAAATCCTTCCTAACCGCCCCATCTAGCATCTTTAAAAGCACAGCATTTAAACTCACCCCCAGCGCTCGTGCCCTCTTTTTCAGAGACTCCGTTTCTTCCTCAGAAAAGACATGCCAAGCCCGCACCGGATCCGGCAATGCTTCATCACTCAGCCTCCGCCTTTCTCTGCCTAGATCCTTCCACTTCAAGATTTCTTGAGAAGCCCTTCGAGAAGCAAAATGCTTAGGAAGTGATTTCAAAAAAGGCCACCACGAAGCCTCCTGAATGCGCTCATTCTTCGGAAGCTCCTCCACCTCCACACCCTGACCTCGTAAAATATCCGCAAAGCCACCGATCCCATCGAACTCCGCGTGACTCACCTTGATCCACTCAAGTTCCGCCCTCCTTTCTGAAACCTTAGCAAAACGAATCATCGTATCATCGCCCGTCGCAGCGACTGCTCTAAACCACGACTGAATCGGATCGGACTTAAAAAAAGTAAACATCCTCACCTGTTCCTCAACCCTTCGTATTTTACCCTCCCACGCGACTTCCCAAAAACATCAACTCCTCGCGAAAGCTCAGGCAGAGCCTTCACTACCGGTCTGGCGCATTCCATGCCCGCCCCTCCTTTCGCGGATTCTCCTCCATCCGTGTCATCCCCACCGAGGTCAGCCAAATAATGACCCACAAGGCCAAAATCAACCCAAGCCAACTCAGTAAACTTAGCATCTTCCCCTCTCTCGGAGACTCATAGGCCCTCAAGGCGGGGCTCCGATCTTCCACAAAAGGAATCGGTTTCTCATCACGCTTCTTTTTCGGAGGCCGTAACTGCTGAACCACTAAACCCTCCAAAAGCCTTCTCACAGCACCCGCCTCATTCTGACCTTCCCAATAAGGAATCCCCCTGGCGGCATTACGAAACCAACGAAGATAATCGACTTCAAAAAACGCTCTTACCTCCCCGCCTGCCAGCCGTATGATTCCAATCTGAGCTGGATCAAAGCTCACCGCACTCGCCAACTCACCCAGATCACCCATCAAATTCTGACACTGCATTCCCAGATCTTTGATTTCCCGCTCTTCCAATTTCGCATCCCCCAGCCTCTCCCCCTCCAAGACACGAGTTCGTAACCACAGCTCCCCATGATCCTCCTGATCCTCCTGCATCCCCCCATCGATCACCCCTCGCAGCTGTTCATGCTGGAGAACTTGCAGCTGCCGTAACGCATTATCAAAAACACCCGCGCTCAACAACGCCGCCCATTCCTCAGGAGACATTTCTAAGCGCTTCAGCAAAAAGTCCTCTCCATTAACATGCACCAACTGCTCATGCATCGATCCCTTTTTTGGATCGATCGAGCCTAGATTTCCAGTCGGTCGAGAATCAATGATCCCCCTTTATCCTCCAATCCGGACCATTCTTCCAGCAAAGCTTTCCAGAAAAAAAGAGATTCGAAAGAGACCCCAGCCACTCTCCTCGCTACACTTCTCCCATGAACGAACTCCTTCACGAAATCTCTCTCCTCTCATCCACCTGCTCCACCCTAGACTGGGACCAAGAAACCGGCGCTCCCGCCGGATCCGTCACCTTCCGCGCCAAACAAATCGCCCACCTCACCGGGAAAATCCACTCCCTCCAAACCTCCCCCGCATTCCGAGATGGACTCGCAAACCTCAGCGGCCCTAACCAACGCGAGCTCACTTACCAATACCAACGCGCCACCAAGCTCCCTCTCGAACTCGTCAAACGAGAGTCAGAGACCTCCTCTCTCGCCAAAGCTGCTTGGAGTGAAGCCCGCGAAAAAAACGACTTCCCCACCTTCGCCCCCCATCTCGAAAAACTCCTACAACTCGCCCGTGAAAAAGCAGAACACTGGGGCTACGAAGACGAAGCCTACGATGCTCTGCTCGCTGGATACGAGCGCGGAGCAAAGACCAAGGAAGTTGCCACTCTCTTCGACTCCATCGCCAGCGACCTAGCAGAAATCGCAGCCACCGCCGTAGAAAAATCCGCCTCACTCCCCCCCGCCTTCCTCCACGGCCACTGTCCCATCCCAGCCCAGCAAACTCTCAACCACGAAGTCGCAGAGTCCCTAGGCTTCGACTTCACCCAAGGCCGCATCGACACCACCGCTCATCCCTTCTGCGCCACCCTCGGCCCCCACGACATCCGCCTCACCACCCGTTACGAAGAGCACGACTTCACCTCATCCCTCTTTGGCGTCCTGCACGAAACTGGCCACGGCCTCTACGAACAAGGCCTCCCCGCCTCAGACTTCCACCTTCCCTCCGGCCAAGCCGTCTCCCTCGGCATCCACGAATCTCAATCCCGCCTCTGGGAAAACCACGTCGGCCGCAGCCGCCCCTTCTGGGAAAAATGGCTCCCCCGCGCCCAAGAACTCTTCCCCCACCTTCGCTCCCTCCACCTCGATCAATTCCTCCCCGCCGTCAACCGCTGCGCCTACTCACCCATCCGCGTCGAAGCCGATGAAGCCACCTACGATCTCCACATCCTCCTTCGCTTCAAGCTCGAACGCGCCCTCCTCAGCGGCGAACTAGAAGTCGCAGAAGTCCCCGCAGCTTGGAATAGCGAGTTCGAGAAACTCTTCGGCTTCCGCCCCGCAAACAACCGCGAGGGCTGCCTCCAAGACATCCACTGGTCCATGGGCGGCCTCGGCTACTTCGCCACCTACTCCCTCGGCAACATCAACTCCGCCCAACTCTTCCAAGCCGCCCAAAAAGATCCCGCAGTCTCCTCCGCCTTCGCAAAAGGCGACTTCCTCCCCCTCCTCACTTGGATGCAAACCAACATCCACACCCATGGCTCCACCTTCTTCCCCCAAGACCTCATGGAAAAAGCCACCGGCTCCAAAACCGACCCCCAACCCTACCTCACCCACCTCCGCAACCGCTTCCAATAAGAAGAGCGAGTTTCCAAGCCCGCTTAGCCTCAACCAAGCGCATTGACCAAAAAAAGCACCTCCTAAACAAGGAGGTGCCTTCACACTATTCTTTGTTGATAAGATTTAATTAAGCTGCGTGATTAGAGAACCAATTTTCGATCTCTGCATCCCAAAATTGATCATGAATAAGTCTCCGCAGGTGAAGCTGGGCCTCAAGAATTTCAGCCTTAGTGAGTTGAGAAATCCCCTCCCAATTTTGTCCTAATATGTAGGTTGCGTTATTGGGGTGGATACTCTCGAGAATTGTAAATTCTTGATCAGAAAAGCAGAACGCAAAATATCCATGGAATCCTCCGAGGCCCATCACTACTTGATCAGGACCAAAATCATAAAGACGCTTGATACTTCGCTTAGCGCGATGCTTGGCAGTGGATGATTCAAGCGTTTCGATTACTTCTTCAAACCCTGGTCTTACAGTATCCCAATCATGCTCACCAGGAGGCAGAAAGCGCCAATTGACCCTTCGTGTCACGGTAAGTGGTGTCTGCAAGTCTCGAGACTCCGCGATCCAGGCGTATTCGAAGATTTCCAACATCAGATTCGCTGCAGTAAGCCATCTCTCCTCATCAGACGTCGAAATCAAATCGGTAGCAAAAAATTGCTGCCCTTCTGTATTCTCAATCAGACTAAGTTCAATTTCTTCTGCTGGAAGCTGAGTTCTTGGGTAGCGTAGCCCTGTTCGAGTCACGTAATTCTCCACCCATTCTGTTTCTCCACGACCACAGAACTGGTTCCGGCCCCATAAAGCTAACCACGAATGGAATTCTTTTGGTTTGTCTCGATGCACAATCAATCGACCTTCTAGATTTCTCCGTGTCGCCGTGCCATGGGCTGCGGGGATCATCCTATCTCCCACTTCTTTGAGTGCGGAAAGGTGATATTCTTTGATCCCATCGCTCTCACGATCGACGGGCACGATGAGTCGCGTTTTAGCGACTCCTTGCTTGGTGATATTGGAAGGAATCTTCCTCACACGTTTTTTGTGTAGTAACTGCATTTCAGTCATTTTGATTAAAACCAAAGACCTTACTTGACCGCGGTTACTCGAAATCCTAAAAACAGTTCGTCTAAAAACTCTAGTTTCGATGCACACGTAAGTGATCTTTGGAATACGTTTTAGAAGCTCCTTTTGAAGTATTTCTCAAGGAGCTTCTTTTTGTAGAAGAACCTTAATTTCACTTCATGTCACGAAAAAAGTTCCCAAATTGAAAAAAATATTTCTTTTCTGTGTTGAAAACAGAACTAAGCTCCGTCTAACCTAATGAAGATTGCAGGTCGGGACAAAATCACCAAATTCATGCGAAGGCATGCTCGCTCTCGATCCTCGCTTACATCCTGGTTGGCAACCGCAGAGGAAGCCCAATGGAAAAACCCACAGGACATCAAGGAGCGCTTTGGCTCCGCCGATTTCCTTTCTGAAAACCGCGTCATTTTTAACATTAGTGGAAACAACTACCGCTTGGTGGTTCTCGTTCGCTACGTTGAAGGGCAGCTTCTCATCGTTAAAATCGGGACCCATGCCGAATACGATAAATGGAAGTTAGACTGAAAATGAAAGACACATTGCTATGAAACTCATCAAAACCGCCAATGATCACGCCGCCGCGCTCGAAGCACTCGAAGCGCTCATGATCACGAACCCACTTCCAGAGAGTGACGCCTCTGAGAAAATTGAACTCCTAGGCTTTCTCATTGAGACCTATGAAAAAGAACGCCATCAAATTCCGCTCCCCCACCCCGTGGAAGCCATTCGCTTTGCCATGGAACAGCAGAAACTCAAGCAAGTGGATCTCATTCCCTTCATTGGCTCAAAAAGCCGAGTTTCTGAAATTCTCTCGGGTAAACGTGAACTCACTCTCAATATGGTTCGCGAGCTTCACAAAGGCTTGGGAATTCCTCTTAAATCTCTGGTTCATGATTCAGACTTTGAATTACCTGAACGTATCGAGATTGAGGATTATCCCGTAAAGGCAATGTTCGACGCTGGTTACTTCTCCTCAGTGGTTGACCTCAAGTGGAGTGAAATTAAAGATCGCCTTGAAAGTTTACTCCACGAGTTTTTCGGCGGCCGCCAAAATGATCCTATCGGAGCATTGAATCGACAGACCAGCTCCTCAAAAAACCGTATTGATGAGAAAGCGGTCCACGCATGGCGTTGTCGCGTCTTAGACAAAGCAGCTGAATGCAAGCTAGGAACCTATGAACCGCAGGCAATTAATCCACAGCTTGTCAAACAACTCACCGCACTCAGCGCGATGGCGATGGGCCCTGTTCTTGTTCGGGATCGACTTCGAGAAGTTGGCATCGCCTTGATCATCGAAGAACGCCTTCCAAAGACCCTTCTTGATGGAGCTGCTATGATGCATCCAAAGGGATTCCCAATTATTGCCCTGACACTCCGTTATGATCGTTTAGATAATTTTTGGTTCACTCTTTTCCACGAATTGGGGCATGTGATGCTCCACCTTGACGAAAAATCTACCAGTTTTATCGATTCTGATATCGACTCCCAATCAACTACTTCCAAAGAGAAAGAAGCTAATGAATTCGCATTAAAGAGCTTCATCTCACCAGAACAGTGGGAGAGCTTAAAACATCTCTCAAAAGCAGATGAAATCAAAGTCGCAGCAGCCCAGCTTGCTATTTCTCCAGCAATCTTGGCAGGGCGTCTTCGCCGAGAAGCTCGTGATTACCGAAAACACAGGACATTAATCGGACAAGGTAAAGTCAAAGAGTTATTCGAACTCTTTTAAAAGATCTAAGCCTGTCGCAGACAAGCCTAGACACCTGCCAAAAATTCCCCCACGCCTTCCCAAAATCTGCTAAGATATCACCATGCCCCGCCTGCGTCTCACCCTCCCCCTCTTGGCGCTCTTCCTCATCCCTCTTTTCCTCCCCTCTGAAAAGGCCGCCGACCCTGCGCCAGTGGTCCATCAAAAGACCCCTCGTTCTCTTTCACACACCACTCCCTCTTTCCCAAACCTCCCCAACAAACCCTCCTTCAACGAACCCGACCTCACCCTCCCTCCTCTCAACCACGCCCCACTTCTTTCCGCAGCAAAGGAACTCGAAAAAAAAGGCCGTTACCGCTTCGCCACCGCCCGCCTCACCAACATCACCCCGCACCGCGAAGGAACTTGGACCAGCACTCCGGATCGCGCCCATTGGCACTACCACCTTCAGTCAACCGAGGCCCAATCCCTCAACCTCGCCTTCTCAGAATTCTACCTCCCCGCCGGCGGGCAACTCACCATCTCTGATCCCAGCGGAAAATCAGAACCCCTCACCTTCACCTCCGCCGATAACGACTCACACCAACAACTCTGGACCCCTATCCTTCCCACCGACCAACTCACCTTAACCCTCGATCTCCCCAAGGAACTCGCGCCTAACTTCCGCCTTCGTCTCAGCCAGATCAACCACGGCTTCCGCCCCCAAACCCCCAGAAGATTTCTTAAAGCGATCGGAGATTCCTCTTCCGGCTCCTGTAATGTCGACGTCATTTGCGACCCCTCAGATGACCCAACCTTTGGCCCCCTCGTCGATCTCTATCGTGATCAAATCCGCTCCGTCGCCGCTTACACCATTGGCGGAATCGAAACCTGCTCGGGCGCACTCATCAATAACACGCGCAACGACCTCACACCCTACTTTCTCACCGCCGCCCACTGCGAAATCACCGCCCAAAATGCCCCTTCAGTCATCGTCTACTGGAACTTCGAAAACTCCTCCTGCCGCACTCCCGGATCCTCAGCAAGCGGCTCTAATGGCGACGGTCCTCTCCGCGATTTTAACTCGGGCGCGATTTTTCGTGCCGCGCGCACCCAATCTGACTTCTGCCTCATCGAGCTGGATGATCCCGTCTCCCCCTCTTTCCTCCCCTTCTACGCTGGCTGGGACCGCAGCGGCGTAAACCCCCCTTCCGTCACCGGAATCCACCACCCCGCCGTCGCTGAAAAACGCATCTCCTTCGAGCTCGGAAGCACCCGCATCACCAACGCCTTTAGTGATAGCCAAAGCTCATCCGGCACTCATTTCCGCGTCGCCGACTGGGACTTTGGCACCACCGAGGGCGGCTCCTCCGGCTCTCCCCTCTTTGATGATAGCGGAAACATCATCGGCCAACTTGAAGGAGGTGATGCGGCCTGTGAAAATGACCTTCCTGATTGGTATGGCCGCCTTTCTCGCTCTTGGGCAGATGGCGGCACTCCCGCCACTCAGCTCTCCTCATGGCTCGACCCAGATGCCACCCAAGCCATCACCCATACCGGAATCAACAGCGACGAAATCCTCACCGTCTCTGGGAACGCCATCTCCGAAGGGAACAGCGGAAGCACCACCACTTCCGCCACCGTCACCTTAAGCAAAGCCACCACGGAAACCGTCACCGTCACTCTCATCACCGAGGTCGGCAGCGCCACTCAAGATGACTTCACCGCCCTCTCTCAAGCCATCACATTTAATCCGGGAGAAACCAGCAAAACCATCCCCATCTCAATCATCGGAGACCATGATCCTGAAGAACACGAAAGCTTTCTCCTCCGCCTGATCAACCCACAAAATGCCGCAGCTCCCAATCAGCCCGCTCAAATCACAATTCTCAATGATGACTATATAGCCCCCATCATCACCAGCCCTCTAAGCGTCAACACCTCCGCCCAAAGCAACATCGAGTACCGCATCACTGCTCAAAACACCCCAACCTCATTCTCCCTCATCAATCCCCCCAGCGGCATGACAATTTCACCCCTCACCGGAGTCATCAGCTGGATCCCCACAACACCCGGTTCCATTTCCGTCGACATCGTCGCGACCAACCCTGCTGACTCAGATCAAGAAACCCTCACGTTCATCATTAGCGAAAACACCCTCGCAAACGCCCTCGATCTCCCAAGCTTCATCCCCCTCATCAACGTCTCGCCACAGTGGTCCAGCCAAACCACCACCACCAACGATGGCGTCGACGCCGCTCAAACTGCTCCCCTCCTCGACGGAGAAAGCGCTCGCTTTTCCATTCAGGTCACTGGGCCTGATCGCATGAGCTTCGACTGGAAAGTCAGCAGTGAAGAAGGCTTCGATGGCCTCAGATTCCTTCTCGATGGCCAAGCCCTCCCCAGCCTTCCTGCCATCTCAGGCGAAGTGGATTGGACCACCGCTCTCGTCACCATTCCCAGCGGCACGCACACCCTCACTTGGGAGTATGCAAAAGATGGCTCAGAAAGTAATGGCCTCGATACGGCTTGGGTCGATGACATCCGCTTAGCCAGCGGTCAGCGCCCCATCATCTGGGTCAATGAAGACAACCTCGCCATCACCGGCTCCACCACCCGCCTTCCACTCGAGTTCATCAATGCCACCTCTTTTAGCCTCTCAAATCTCCCAACTTGGCTGAGCTACGACGAGGACTTGAACCAGCTCGTCGGCATCCCTCCCTCTTCCGGCACCTTCTCCATCACCGCAACCGCGATGAGTGCCAATGAAGCCAGCACCCGCAGCTTCTCTCTGACCGCGATCACCCGTTCCCCCGACCTATCCGCCCCTCTCGACCAAACAAATCTCATCACCGCAAGCAGCGGAAACAGCCCTTGGACCATCGCCTCAGAGAACTCCGCAATCGGCGGAAGCCTCGCTCAATCCGGACAAATCACCGATAACCAAGACAGCAAGCTCACCCTCCTCGTACAAGGCCCCGGCACCCTTCGCTTCCGCTGGAGAGTCAGCTCTGAAGAAGGCTTCGACATCCTAAGCTACTCCTTAAACGGCACTCCCCTTGCTGAAATAAGTGGAGAACTTGACTGGGAACTGATTGAACTCCCCCTCACCCCCGGCACCCACCACATCACCTGGAGCTATCGTAAAGATGACTCTGAATCATCTGGCGATGATGCCGGCTTCCTTGACAGCATCATCCTCACTGGCTTCGCCAACTTCCTGAACGAAAATGGGCTAGATCATAGCAGCGTCCTTCCCTCCGATGACCCAGAAGGCAATGCCCTCTCACTTCTCCACGAGTATGCCTTCCTCATCCCACCCGGTGCCGCTTCAAACCGCGATCACCTCACCCTCACAAGGATGAACGGAAGCGCCAATCTCAGCTTCCACGGCCTTCTCCCGGATTCTGGCATTCAATACCTCCTCGAAACCAGCCCCAGTCTCCTAATGCCCTCATGGACCCCGCTCACAGGAAGCCTCCAAAGCACACCTCAGACCGATTCCGCCCAATACTCTCACACTTTCTCCATCCCCTCTCCGAGCCACGGAAAACGCTTCTACCGCGTCCGCGCCCGCTTTCAGTAAGACCGGAGCTCCTCCCGCATCCGTTTCGCCCACACCTCATTCCCCAGCGAGTTTAAGTGCAGCCCGTCCCCGATGTGGAACTGTGCATCAAGGCGCCCATCCTGATCCCGATCCAAGACCCCCCCGCTCTCTATCAAAGTCACCCCCTCTCCTTGCTCTGCCAAACGCTCTAGCCCTCGATTGAACTGCGCGATCCATCCACCTTGCTCCCCGAAGTTTCCTCTCAAATTCAGATCCACCGGCAAGATCGCTGATAAAAAAACAGGCCGTCCCTCTGGCAAAGCCGCCAGAATCTCCGCATAATTTCTCAGCGCATCCTCAGCACTGCGAGCATGCAGATCATTCACGCCAATCGCGATCACAATTGCCCCCGCCCTCTCGAGCGCCGGCCTATAAATTGGCAAACGGTCCAGCACCCCCTTCGTGGTATCTCCCCCGATCCCATAATTCACGCCGAGCGGATGCACCGCCGCCACCGCCAAACCCTGAACTAAGCTATCCCCGATAAACACAAAAGCCCCCTCAGGCACCGCCCCCACGGAACGCGCATGAAAGCTCAGCATCCTCTGATACTCCTCCTCATTTGAGCCCTCCCCCAAGCCCCCCCCAAAAGCAAGACGCACCCGACTCAAGAAATCCGACTTCCAAAGCACCCCCGCTAAAAACAGATGGATCAAAAGAAGATAAATCAGACTCAATCGCTTCATCACCCCACTCTAAGATACCACCATAATCTTGGCAAAAATCATTCTTCCTCTAAACGATACTGCTCTAGCAATTCATCGAGAGACTTTAAAGTAAGCAGCTTCCAGAACGGTTCATTATAGCGATCCCCCCGGCAGTCTTGCGAGACTGACATTAAAACCGCCGCCCCGTATTTATCCTCGATCCACTGGAAAAAAGCCCCCGTCTCCTTCCCGCCCTCGCGCGCCTTCCCGCGATCGGGCTTCTCCGGAACCTCCCCCAGAATATAGGAGCCCATTCCCGTAGTAATCCAAAGCGGCACCGCCACCGGGTAAGCCAGAATTTGGGGCACCATGCGCTTGCGCATCCACTCCCGCGCTGCCTCTGCCGACATCTCCCCCGGCTCACCCTCCTTCACCTGAAACTTCCGTGGCGTCTGCGGATAATGCGCCAGCCCTGCCCGATTTGCCAAAGTCGCCCACTCCTCGAAGTAGGTCCGCCGTAAGACCGCAATCTCATCGCGGAGACCGGGATGTTCTGAAAATTGCGCCTCAAAAGTCAAAATCACCTCCCGCTTTGATAAGGGGATTTTCACCTTACGCTTCTCAGAATAAGGAGAAGTCAAAAGGGGCTCACTCAGAGTGATTTCATGAAGCACCAACGGATCCTCCTGCGGTCTGAAAACGCGGAGCCGCGCAAAACGCGTCCCCATCGGCAAGCGCGCCCTTGCCAAACCATCAAAGAACTCACTCACCCCATCCCACTCTTTCCCATCCGCCGAGAAGTCCAGCACCCCATCTATCAAGATCCCAGGCGCAAGGACATCCGCGCCTCCCGCACGGCCTGTGGCCATCGTAATCTCCCCTTCAATCGGCCAAGGGAACTCGATCGTGACATGATCACCTTTCTTTAAACCCCCCTTTGACCAAAAGAAAGAATCCCCACGTCCATCAAAAACCATCTCTGGGCCATGACCCTCGCGCCCTCCGAGAGAACTCGTCACCCGCGCCCCCCCTTGGACCTGCCCACTCGGCGGATCATAAGGGGCCGAGGACTGCACACCCAGCGTCCGGTAACGGAACACCAGTTCATTGACCCGAGTCCGAAAGTCATCGTACTTCCGCTCCTCAAAAGGCAACCAAATCGCCTCCGCGAAAGCCGCAATTCTTGGAAAGACAAGGTATTGCACTTTCTCAAGATCTGGCACGTAGCGAGTGCGAAGGCTTGCCTGCCCCACATCCCGGAATCTCAGCTCGTAAACTTGGCGCAGCGAATTTAGGCCCTCTTCCGCGCGTCGCTTTTCACTCAGCAAAAGCTCAGCCTCCTCCGGGCGACTATAAATCGAGAAATCCGTACTCGGGATCCGCCCGGGCAAAAAAAGCGTCTTCCCAGTCTTCTTTAAAAGCTCGCGCATCATCGTATGAAAGGTCCGCCCCTCCCCATCCAAGCGCACAAACTGAGAGGGAAAAATCGTCGCCACCTCCGCAAAAAATTGCGCGAAAAACTCCAGCGTCTCCGCATTGAGCTTCACCCCCACCGAGCGCTCTTCCCAAGTCGTCGCAACCTGTGACGGCTCCGAGCCCAGCTCCGGATAAGCCGCAATGAGAGCGGCCGCCCCCGTCCCAAAGGTAAAGCTCGGCACCAGATCGATCCCCCGATTTGCCGCATACTTAGCCAGCTCTCGCAGCTTTTCTTGCGGGTAGTATCCCCCATACTCCCGCGAGTCACTCCCCGCCGGATCCGCCAAAGGAGGAGTAGAGGCCCGCACACTGCCAAATTCATGAAGCGCGGGAAATTTTAAACTCTCCATCCGCCACCCCGCATCTCCATTCAACTTAAGATGGAACTCATTCAACTTATGAAATGATAACCAATCGATGATCCCTTTCAGCTCTTCCGTGGGAAAAAGATGCTGACTCACATCAAGGTGAAAAATTCGCCGAGCCGTCTCCGGCCAATCCTCAATCGTCTGGCTCGGGATCATCACCCGCGGAAATGGCTGCCCCGCCACTGGCAAAAACTGCACGAAAGTCTGCACCCCGTGCATGAGCCCGCTAAGATCATGGGCCTCAATTAAGGCCCCCTCTGGCGTGATCTCCAGCCGATAAGCCTCCGGCTTAGCCTTCTCCTCGCCCTTTTGAGAGCGCTTCATCTTCAAGCGGACGGCGCGCGGCACCACAATCCGGCCCATCTCTTCCTGAGTCCGGAAGTAGTGCAGAGCACCAGTCGTCCGTTGTAGTGCTGCCGTGATGACTCCAGCCGGGATTGCCAGCTCTTCCGAGGCAATCACCATCGTCTGCACATCGACTCGCAGCGCTCCCTCACCTCGCTGAATCTCCCGTGGCATCGGCACCAAAGCGGCTCCCACCGGGAGGCACAAGAACGCGATCACAAAGGCTAAAAATCTCATACCTTCAGGATGAAGCGCGCTTTTCTAATGTGCAAGAAGACAAAAAAACCTGCCCAGTGGTGAAAAACACCGTGGACAGGTTTTTAAAATCAAGAGCGCCTCAGACTAGCGACGACGGCGCCCGATCAAGCTCAGCGAGCCGAGCAGAGCAAGCATCCCAAGACTTGGCTCAGGAACTGACGTCACCTCGAAGTCAATCGAGTCATTCGGGATCGTAACATTAAGCTCAGAATCAGCAGGAATGTCTGTCCAATCGAAGCTCAACTGGCCGGTCCATGTTCCACTGACACTTTCCTCAGCGACAAAACCTAACTCAGAGAAATTGAAATCGAAGCTTCCAACGCCAGACACCGAGTCTGAACTCGTGACGGTCTGCACATTACCACCGAAGTCAGTGGTGCCGGTAACCGTGTAAGAAAATGTGCCGCCCCCGAGGATCGCTGCACTAAAATCATAAGAAAGAACGAAGGACTCACCAGGCTCCAGACTTAAACTTCCGGAGATGTCTAGCGTGTTGCCCAGAGTGGAGCCTCCACCAGCCGTGACGATATCAATGTCACCGACAAATTTAATGAGCGTACTACTTGTGACTGCTTGCACGGTGTTTTGCACGCTTCCGCCCGGAAGACCTGGGCCACCGGAAGGAGTGCTGACGTCACTCACGATCGAACCACCGCTGATGGTGGCAGCACTGAGATGGCCTAGAAGACAGGACCCAAGAAACGTTACTTTTAGGAGGGGAAATGAGTTGTTTTTCATCAGGGATAACCCTATTTAACAGTGAAATTTTACGCAACTAGAAAATTTCAAACCGCCATTCCATCAAGGAAAACTGGGGAATTTACCCTTCGTAGTAAAGTCGAAGGCGGCTTAAAAAAAAGTCGAGGACGGCTTAAGCTTTCATATCACCCTTCCAAAGGCATTCACGGCCTAAAGCAACTCATCTAAAATCAAATTCACGGACTCCACGATCCGCTGATCACGCGCCCGTAAATCAGGCTGAAAAGCCTCACCCGTGATGTGCTGCAAACCCTCAATGTAACGCACCGCAATCTCACTCGCTTGCTCCTCTGAAAATTGCTGCGCCTTCTGATCCGTCACCATTCCTCGCGCGAACTCCTTTGAAAAAGAGACCGGCTTTCCATCTCGTCTTAGCAAGTCTCCAGACTCGTCAAGTCTCCAAAAGCGCGATGAATCCATCGTGTAAAGTTCATCCGCCGCCACAATCTCACCCGCCGAGTTAATTCCATGCTCCGTCTTCGTATCTACTAAAACCATTCCGCGCTGCGAGAGATAGTGTGACACCATCCCAAAGGCCATTAAGGAAGCATTACGAATCCTCGCATACTGCATCGCCGTGCAAACCCCCGCATTCACCAGATAATCTGCATCAACCGTCTGATCTACGAGATCCTTCGTACTCGGTGTGTCCATCAGATAAGGGAGCCTCCCATTTGCCACCAATTTCCCCACCTCCAACTCATGCCCCGCGTATGCCATCACCTCATCACCAGCCTCCCGTGCCGTCAGCCAATGTTGGTAAAGCGACGTACTGGTAGAACTCTCCGCCATATAAGAACGCAGAACATTTTCTAGCATCACCAAAGTCAGATTCTCCGCTGGAATCACGGTGGAACTCGCCGCTAGACCCCTCACCTCGAACTGTGAAGTCCCGAGAACTTCCTTCACCAAGCTCAGCATGTGATCGTGATTCACCGCTAACACCTGATCCTTAAAAGGGATCGCTCCGCGATTCACATCGTGAGTCGAGATTCGACTATTCCGGAACATCAGCCGAATCGGCTTCCCATCCCGCGCCACCAAGCTCTCCCCAAAAACTGAATCAGAAACCTTGCCCGTCAAAACCTGACATCCTGATAAACGCGGAATTTCGCCATCCGCGATTAACTGCGCGATCGCACGCCCTTCCTTCACCGCAGAACCATGAGATTCCACCAAGTCCCGAATTTCTCTCTGATCTAACATCGCCTCAATCAATAAATCCTACACCCTCATTCTCACACCAGAAAACTACCCAAATCTCACATCCCCACGCACCAACGCCTCCCCCTCAAAATAAAGATTCCAAGCCGCGCTTGCCATCACCTGATCAATTTCCATAGGCCGATCCTCTCTCTTTTCACCCTCCGAATCAAGCCATCCCACACCTCGCTTGAAATGAATCCACCAGCGCCCCCCTTCTCACGCCCCCAAGAACTCCACCTCACCCCAGCGCAAGGGCAAATGCATATTCACCGCCCCCTGCGGGCTCCACACCCAATTATTCTCTGGATGATCTTGCTCCTCCGGATTCAGGCTCTCCGCAATCGGGGTCCCATGCGGAGGAACCCTCACGTAGCTCCCATCCACCACCTCATGCTCCCACTGCACTCGTGAAAAATTCACCTTCCAAATATCCCCCACTTCCGGCGGCGCACCATCCCTGTGATACTTCGCTAAATCCCGCCAAGGAAAAGCCACCTCCACCCGCCAAGCCTCATCCTCATCTGCCGGATCATTCAGTGAACCTCGTACTTCCACCGCGCTCTTCAAGCCCGGTAAATTACATCCCAAAATCGGCACTCCACCTTCCCCGTACGGCTTCGGTAAACTTAACTCCCAAATCGTTCCTAGTGCATTGATCTCAAATTCATAATAATTCAGCCCATCACCATCCGGATCAATGAAAACCTCAAAATCGTTATCCTCGAACATCACCTCATTCTTCTTCCGAATCGTCCCCCAGACATGGCGCTCCTCCAACTCCGCCGCTACGTAAAAATACTCCGCATCCCACGCCATTTTTACCCGCGTCCGATAATACGGCCTCAGCGCCTCATCCCCCGTAATATCCACAAAGTCTTCCGTCCATTGCAGATCCCGCCAGGCTGGATCCCCCATCGTCCCATCAATCTTAATCGGCCCCTTCACCCGCTGGCAGCCATATCGTCTCGGCTTCATTTCAAATCCCCCCAATACAAATCCACCGTCTTCCCCTCCGGCACCTTCACCTTCCGCGTCTCCCCCCCATAAGCCACCGTCACCCAGTCCCCCACCCTCACTCGTAGCTGCGCCATATCATTTAAATCCGCCCTCCCCGCCTTCGTCTCCACCTCACTATTTAAAGTCGCCACCACTCGCTCTCCACCCTTCACATCCCAAACTCGGAAATTCACCAAGCCCCCCGCTCCCGCCTTCTGCACATAGCGAGACGTCACATTTACCCCAGGCACCTCCCGATTCCTAGGAGCCCACACCATCGGAAAAAATGAATCCCCCTTCTTCCAGGAGCTCGCCCAGATCGCATGCTCCCACTTCTCCTCCACCGCCTTCGCCGCATCCCCCGTAAACCATCCACGATTCAGCCCCTTCGCATCATACTCATCCGCCCCCGTGTAAAACCACTCACCGTCATCCCAAATCTCCACCCAAGTATGGTTCCCCCTCTTATCCGCCCACTGTGCCGTCCCCACAATCCGCGCCGGCACCCCCACTGAACGACAAGCATTTACCAAAATGAGCGAGAGCCCCGTACACGTCGCTTTCCCCAGCTTGATCGACTCCGCCGGACTTTGATTCGGAGCCTTCCGCCCCGTATCATAATGAACCTTAATCAGATTAAAAATCCCCCGATTGAGCGCCTGCGCCGCCTCGCTTGCAGTCCTCGCCCCCTTCACCAACTCACGACAGCGAGGGTAGAAAAACGACCTCCAATCTTCCCGAGTCTCATCCAAGGAAGCATAGGGTAAAACCTCATTAAAAAACACCTCCTCCGGTAACTCCTGGGCCCAAAGAAACTCCCTGCGTGCCTTCATCGCCAAATCTAAATGCCCCATCAAAAACTCTCCCTTCAAAGTCTCACGATCCCCCGCAGGCATCCCCTCCACCAGAAAACGCGAGGCCCTCTCTCCAACATCTCCATACTTCTCCTTGGCCTCCTTTATAAAATCCTCCAACTCCCCTCCAAAGCCCCACGAAACCATCAGTCCCAGCATCAAAATTAAAACCTTCATCACCCAAAAACCCTAGCCCCCCAAAACCCCACGCGCAAAGTCAAAGAAACCCAACAAAAAACACCCCCCCAGCTCCAAAGCTGGGCGGCCTCATATCAGCCCAGACCCTTAGGTCTGAAAAACCGCCGGATCATAAGCCTTGCGGGCGATGACTTAGCTGATCAGATCAGGCCAGTCTTCCGTGTGGAAGAACTCACCTTCCGGCTTATCAAGCCGCTCATAGGTGTGCGCTCCGAAGAAGTCGCGCTGCGCTTGCAAGAGGTTTGCAGGCAGTCGCTCGGCGCGGTAAGCGTCATAATACGCGAGAGATCCACCGAAGCTTGGGACCGGGATCCCATTCGTCGCAGCGAGGGCCACCACTTCACGCCAATCTTGCTGACCCTCATTGAGGATCTGAGTAAAGAAAGGCGAAAGCATAAGATTGCTAGGAGGAGTCTCAGACTGATAAGCCTCCGTAATGCGATTGAGGAAACGAGCGCGGATGATGCACCCTCCACGCCAGATTTTAGCAATCTCCCCCAATTGCAGATCCCAGCCTTTATCAACGCCCACCTTCGTGATGAGGTCTAAGCCTTGCGCGTAGGAGACAATCTTAGAAGCATAGAGCGCATTACGCACTTTCTTAACCAGCTCTTCCTTACTCATTTCCAGATTAAAGTCCCAATTACTCGGACCTTGGAGAATCCCAGAAGCGACCTTCCGCTGGTCACGCATCGAGGAAAGAATGCGAGCTTCTACTGAGCCAGCGATCGTAGAAAATGGAACGGCTTGCTCTACCGATCCCATCACAGTCCAGCGGCCCGTGCCTTTTTGCCCGGCCTTATCGACAATCAGATCCACAATATCCTCACCCGTCTCCGTGTCCTTATGTTTTAGAATATTCGCAGTGATTTCGATGAGGAAGGACTCGAGATCCCCCGCATTCCAATCCGCAAAAATCTCAGCTTGCTCCGCATTAGAGAAACCGGCTGCTTTGAAAATATTATAAGCTTCGCAGATGAGCTGCATGTCACCGTATTCGATGCCATTGTGAACCATCTTTACAAAGTGACCTGCCCCACCCTCGCCGATGTGGACCACGCAGGGCTCACCATCCACTTTTGCCGAGATGGCCTCAAAGATCGGCTGCATAATCTCCCAAGTGGATTCAGGCCCGCCAGGCATGATCGAAGGACCCTTCAAAGCCCCTTCTTCACCCCCAGAAACCCCAGCGCCGATAAACCTAAAACCCGCCTCACCCACATATTTGTCACGGCGCTCAGTATCGGTGTAGAGAGAATTACCACCATCGATGATGATGTCATTCGGATCAAGAAGAGGCATGAGGGCCTTGATCACAGAATCCACGGGACCACCTGCCTGCACCATGATCTGAATTTTACGAGGAACCGCGAGAGATTCTACGAACTCCTCTAAGGTCTCCGTGCCCACGAGATTTTTCCCAGGATTTTCCTCAATAAAGGCACTCATCTTAGAAGTCGTCCGATTATAGACAGATACCTGAAAGCCTCGGCTCTCGACATTGAGCACTAAATTCTGCCCCATCACGGCCAGACCAATCAGTCCGAAATCACTTTTCTTTTCCATGGCAATAATTCCGCCAATGAGCGGGTGTTCCTGCCTTAGCTAGCATGATCGAAAATAGCAAATGGAATCTGTCACTCAACTTTTGAGCCCAATGCCCACCCGTTTATCGCTTCACCAGCCTTCTAGGCTTCACCAGCCTTCTAGGAGGCCCCCCGTGCAGCCTTAATGGTATTTTTCATCAGCATCGCAATCGTCATAGGGCCCACCCCACCCGGGACCGGAGTGATCGCTCCAGCCTTTGCCGCTACCTCCTCATAGGCAACATCCCCGCACAGGCGATACCCCCGTTTGGTGCTGGCGTCTTCTACTCGATTGATCCCCACATCAATCACGGTGGCCCCTTCTTTAATAAAATCCGCTTGGATGAATTCAGGAATACCCACCGCCGCCACTAAGAGATCAGCGCGGCGACAGACCGCAGCCAGATCACGGGTGCGCGAGTGCGCCACCGTGACCGTAGCATCACTGCCACGCGCCATGAGCAGAAGAGCCATCGGCTTACCGACGATCATACTCCGCCCCACCACCACCGCCTCAGCACCACTCGTCTCCACCCCAGCAGCCTTAATCAAACGCATGCACCCCGCCGGAGTACACGGAACAAAGCCCGAGGGATCCTCTAAGGCCAACTTCGCCACATTTTCAGGGTGGAAGCCATCCACATCCTTCGCAGGATCAATCGCGCGCACAATCTCCTCTTCATTAATCTGCGGCGGCGGCGGTGACTGCACCAGAATCCCATGAATCGCTGGGTCCTCATTTAAACGACGCACCGTTGCTAAGACCTCCTCCTGAGTAGAATCCTCTGCGAGAACGATCTTTTCCGAATAGATGCCCAATTCACCGCACTTGCGCGCCTTAGAATTCACATAGACCTGACTCGCTGGATCCTCCCCCACCAAGACCACCGCTAAGCCGGGCACGATCCCGCGCTCCTTTAATTCCGCGATCTCTTGAACGCACTCGGCGAGGACCTCCTCCGCTACCTTCTTACCATCGATGAGTTCTGCCATGAGTTTTGCTTTCTTTAAAGTGCATCCGGATCGTCTTTGAGAAGAACCTTCTCTAGCGCAAGACGCTCCCTTTCGAAGGCCCCCGCATCCAGCTCGCGGGGAATCCGGATCGGCTCCCCCAGTGTCACGCGGACCTTGCTAAAGGGTTTAGGAATCTGGAAGAGATCCCAAGTCTTAAGCGTCCAGCAAGAAAGATAATCGATGTGCAAGGGCACGATGGCAAGACCAGTCGTCTGCGCAATTTTTACCACCCCGGGCTGCAAATGATAGCGGGGACCGCGCGGACCATCTGGCGTAAAGACCAGATCCTTCCCCTCCCGAGTCGCCCGCCGCAAGGCCACAATCGCAGCCGCCCCACGCCGACTACTAGACCCATGCACCGCACCCACTTTAAAAACCTTCACCGCAGAAGCCAGCGTCACCCCATCCTTACTCGCACTGGTGAGGACCACCACCTCCCGCTGAGGGTAAATTTTCCGAAAAAGATAAGGGGAAGCGAGGATCCGATTATGCCACAACACATGAATCAGCGGCTCCGAGCTCGCATTGAGTGAAGCCACTGCTCCGCAAATCTCACGGCGCAAGCTCATCCCAAGAAGACGGATCAGCCAGCCCCCGCAACGCCCCGCTAGGCGCGCCTGCCATGAACTCCGAATCTCGCTACTTCTCAAGGAGGCCACAGCTCACAAAATTAAACTAAGAAGCCCGCCCCGATCAATGTCTCGGCAAGGTATTGCTGCTTCGAGAGCTGCTCGAGATAGAACTCATGATTCTCCTCATTCGGATCGCACCAAGAAGAATCATCTACCAGCACCGAATAATCCGCCATCTCCGCAAAAGTGAGATTCTCTCCTCCTTGCTGGAAGTAAGTCACCGCAGCATGAATCGCCGCACCCAAGGCCGCACCCTCATGAGTGATCAAAGTGCAGCTCGGAACCCCCGTCACATCAGCAATTAACTGACGCCAAAATTGACTCCTCACCCCGCGCCCAGTCACCCGGATGTTCTTAAAATCATGGCCCAACTCAGTCATCCGATGATACCCAAAGGCCAGCCCAGAAGCGATGCCCTCCAAAGTTGCGCGAGCCACGTTCGCTTGTGAGAAATTCAAAGCCGTCATCCCGTGTAACATCCCCTCCCCTTTCTCAGAAGTCGTGCCATGGCCCAAAGGCAGCGCCATCACTCCACCAGAGCCGATCGGCGCCTTCGAGGCAGCTTGCTCCATCTCCAAACCAGACCAACCATAATGATTCCGGATCATCTCCATAGATGCCACCGCCCGATCCTCCGTAAAATGCGAGAGCCATTGATCAGTCGCATCACACCAGAGATCCACCTCCCCACGTGCATCCACCTGCGGAGATTCTCTCACCCCCCAAACCGTCCCAGAACTCCCAAAGTCCAACACCGCAGTGCTCGGATCCACCGTGCCAGAACCCAGCGCACGCATCATCGAGCGGCCACTCCCGATTCCCACCAGAAGCTCCTTTTTCAAACCCCAACTCTGAGCAATCTCACCACGCAAAGGCCCCAAAAGCTTCTCAGAGCCCGCCACAGGCGACAGGAGTTCAGCCAAATTTGGCGAAATAAAATCAACGATCGGCTGGCTCCACCTCCGCTTCGGAACATCAAAAAGCCCGGTCCGTGACGCATCACCTGCTTCAGTCTTCTTAATTCCCGTAAGCCAATAATTAATAAACTCCCGCGGCTGCATCACGGAAGTCGCTCTCTGAAAATTACTCAACTCCCGCTCCTTCACCCAGAGGAGTTGACTCGCGAAGGAGTCCACCTCGATGCGATTCCCAATCATCTCGCTCAGGCCAGGAGCCCCGCCAAAATGACGATTCAAGGATTGAAGCTGCTTTGAAGCAGAACTGTCCCCTGCAATCTTAGCCGGCCGGATAATCGCATTTTTTTCATCGAGAAGAACCAAACCCTTCGACTGCGCACCCACAGACATCGCCACCACACGGTCACGATCCGCGCCAAGGGTCCCGAGACACTGCTTCACCGCTTGATCGAGCGCCGCAATCCAAGTGGCCGGATCCTGCTCTTGGCTCCCAATTGGCACACCCTCCACGAGAGTATGAGCTACACTTGCAGACGCCACCACCGTCGCGCTCTCTAGATCCACCACAATGGCTCTAGTTTCTGATTCTGCTGATTCGACTCCGAGGAAATACATGAGGGGGTTTCTGCAAACATCAAAACGTCTCTAGCCGCCTCTGACAAGCTTGATCCCTCCCAGCCCACACGCCCCCGTCCCAAGACACCCAGCTCATTCACCCCAAAAACACCCGCCTCCGTATGAAAGCTCCAGACGCTTTCTGCAAAGAGTTCGTTAAGGGGTCGTTAAGAGTATGCAAAAGGGTCGCAAAGAGGTCGCAAAGGGCTTTGAAAAAACAAGGTTCTGCTCAAAGCAGGCCATTACCCAAAAATATATCAAAAGAACGACAGTCAGACGCAAGGGCTTAACACACCCCATCCGAGCAACTCAGCGCACTTTCGATCATTCTATCACGCTCCCTTCTCCCATCCATCCTCCAACTCGCCTGCGTGGTGGAATTGATAATGCCACGTTTTTTCTCTTAGCTACGACTTGAATGTTGAATATACTTCACACCCTTCAAGTTTTCCATATCGGCGTCCTGTGTCCAAAGCTCTGCCTGATTCACTTGTGCTGTAGTATATATCACACTATCGGACAATGATAACTTATATCGATGTGAATTCTCTGCAGCATTAACAGCCAAATATGAATCCAACTCAATCGAACGAAACTGTCTCATGGTAGCCAAAACGGTGAGCGCGTGATTCGCTCCCGCCTCTCTTAAAATCCACTTATAAACCTCCATCAAGATCACGGTCGGCACCACATGTTCGGCTAAATCCTCAATAGCCACAGCAGACTGATCGACCTTGATACTGTTTAACAGATCCCTTGTCGATAATTTTCAGGAAGACCGAAAGTGAAACTTTCGGCTACGGCGGGGACTTGCTTGGGTGGGTGAGGGGTCCAAACGAAGCCTAAGCGGGGCCGAAGTGGATGCTTAGGGTGCGGCTGAATTCGTTAAGGCGTTTTTTCTCCCGAGGGTCGATGAGGACGATGGAGAGGCCTTTTTTTCCAGCTCGAGCGGTGCGGCCGCTGCGGTGGGTGTAGTAGTCGATTTGCTCGGGGAGCTGGTGGTGGATGACGAAGGAGAGGTCTGCGATGTCGATCCCGCGAGCGGCGACGTCTGTGGCGACTAGGAACTGGGTGCGTTCTTTT
>CALDZJ010000064.1 GCA_937944055.1 uncultured Verrucomicrobiales bacterium
TTCTATGCTCGCGAGGCCATCGAGCAACATTTGGCCGACTTGGAAGACTATTATTTGGCTGCTCAAGCTTATGAGAAGAGCAAGCTTGAGCGCACTTACACTCCAGCAGAAGCGAAGCGTGAGCTGGGATTATAGTATCAGCAATGACGCCTTGAAACAGCTTCGCAAGTTGGGCGCTGAAGGTAAAAAGCGCATTTTTGCTTACCTCGATTCCAATATCACAGACTGCGATGATCCACGCGCTTTCGGCAAGGCTCTCAAAGGCGATCTAGGGGAGTTCTGGAGGTATCGCACAAGCCATTACCGGATCATTTGTAAGATCGAGGACGAAGAGCTTAAAGTGCTAGTGGTCAAAGCGGGACATCGCCGCGATGTCTACGATTGACTTTTCTCTCCCGCGCCCTCTTTGGCGGCGGGGTGGGTTCGTTGGTAAACCTCTTTCAAATGCGTGATTGCCACGGCGGTGTAAATGCTGGTGGTATCAAGTCGGGCGTGGCCGAGGAGCTGCTGGATGACTCGGATGTCGGCCCCGTTTTCGTGCATGTGGGTCGCGCAACTGTGGCGCAGGAGGTGGCAGGAGCCGGGTTTTTCGATTCCGGCCGCTTTGATTGTTTTGGCAACCCAGTTGCCCAGGTATCCGGGGCTGATTCTCTCACCGTAGCCACTTAAAAAGAGGGCTGGCTCTCCGACTTCGAGGAGGAGCTTGGGGCGACTTTTTTCAAGGTATTGATCGAGCCAGTAGAGGGCCGTTTTCCCGATTGGAAGGAGGCGGTCTTTCCCTCCTTTTCCTTTGCGGATGAGGAGGGTTTTTCCGCTGGGGTCGAGGTCGTTTAAATCGAGGTTTGTGAGCTCGCTTCGCCTCGCGCCGGTCGCGTAAAGGGTTTCTAAAATCGCGCGGTCTCGGATGCCCAGCGGGTCGCGGATGTCGGGGAGATTCATAAGCGCGGCCAGTTCTTCTTTACTGAGTCCTTTTGGGAGGCTTCGCGCTTGTTTGCGCGGAAGCTCGAGGTCTGCGGCGGGATTCGCGGGGAGGTGGTTGGTTTTGCAGAGGTGAGCAAAGAAGCGTTGCAAGGCTCCGAGGCGAGCGCGTTGGGTGCCGATGGCGAGCGGCTGACCGTTGGATTTGCGGTATCGAAAAAGCCAGCCTTGGAAGCTTTCGAGGATGGGCTTGGTGATTTGCTGAGGGCTGGTGAGGTCGCGCTCTTGCGACCAGGTGAGGAAGGTTTTCAAAGCCCACTTGTGAGCCTCCAAAGTGCGCTCGGAATAGTTCCGCTCGCCGAGGCGGGTTTGCCATTGGTCAATGAGGCTCGCAAGGGTGTCGGGGCTGCTTCGGTCAAAGCCATCGTCAAGGGGCTGGGCTTGCCCGCCTTTGCGCCGCTTCTTCATGCCCTCGATGTTTCGTTCTCCTTTTTTGCCAGCCATGGTTTTCTGTGTCTACGTTGGGGTTTGTTTTTCGGGGTCCAGATGTGCGTTTTGACTCGGTGACAAGGTCGGGCCGATAGTGCGGTTTTTCTTGGTGGTTGTTTGGGTTAAGACCTTGTCGCCCTTGCCTGACTAGGTGGGGACAAGGTGGCCCTTCAAACCGACAAGGTCGTCGCCGTAGTTGTGTTTTTCGCTTTCTTCACGTTCTGCTTTGATTGGTAGGCCGCGCTTTCTTTGCGGAGTTGCGCGAGGTCGATCAGGCCAACGGTGTAGCCCCCTTCGCTTTCTTCGACCTGGGTGAGGAGTTCGTATTTGATGGCAACGCCGTTGCGGCCTCCACGTGTTGTGAGGTATTCCAACTCTAAAAGACGCTCAAGGTGGCGGCGGATTTGCATCTGACTCCAGCCTGTAAAATCGCGCAGCTCTCGGCGGCTAAAGAAGGAATATCTCTGCTCCAGCTTTTGCTCGGCCATCTTTTCGCGGACGAGCGTTTTGATTTTGTCCAGGAGGCTTCTCGTTTGCGGCGGGAGTTCGTCCAAGGAGCGGCCTAGCACTTCGGGCGCGATCTTGTTAGCAGCTTCGATGTCTTCGATCGTGACGGGGAGCATTTCGACTTCGCGCCCGTTGACCACATGTTTGATCGTTTCGCGCTGGTGTTGGTGCAGGAGCGCGATGGCGTCGATGAGGGTGAGGTATTTTTCATGATCGCGGCGGGTTCTGGTTCGGCCACTGGTGAAGGTCAGATGACGGGCAAAAGGGTTGGCGATCCTCATGGGGCGTAGAAGTCTTTGCGCGTTTTGGAGGAGGCGCTGGATGTCTTTTCGTTTCTCGACGGCAAGGATTCCCTCGATGGTGCGGGCCTCGCGCTGCAGTTCGTGGATGCGCTCGGTCTGAGCCTTCGATTCATCGACTGTGAGAACAAGGCAGCGGTTCATGAGCTCCTCATCGATGTCGATTGAGGTCGTGGTGAAGACGATGGCGACGGGGCCTTCTACGTGATATTCTTGGGTTTCCATCCTGCCCGATTGCGGGTCTTTTCCGGTGCTGGCAATCGTCAATTCTCCTTCTGATTGCAGGAGCTTTAAGGCGTAGCTTGCTTTCTCGGCTCCTTCTTCTTCGACGATGGCTAGGATCTTGTGCTTGAGGTTGGTTTCACCAAGGTAATAAAGGCTTTGGCCGGTCATCGCGGAGTATTTCACTTGTTCCTCGGGTGGGAAGAAGCTCAGGGCGGCTTCCATGAGGGTGGACTTTCCCGCCGCGCTGGTGCTTTGGATGATGACCGCCAAGGGCTTCGCGAGCTTGCGCGACGCGCACGCGAGGTAAGCGGCAAGGAGGTTGGTTTGTTCTCCTACGATTCCCGCTTGATCGTAGGCGCGCGCGATGCGGTCGAGGAGTTTGGGCGCTTTCAAGAAGTCTAGTGCTTCTCTTACTTCGTCGGGCGATAGTTCTACCGCCTCCTCGTCGTCCCCTCCCCCGTTCAAGCGGGCCTCTTGGCTTTGCTCCAATGCGAGGAGGAGTTTTCCAATATCGCGCTTCAAGAGATCCTTTTCGAGCAAGGTTTCTTCACTCGCTCGGTCGATGAACTTGCGCCGCTCTCCGTCGCGGTAGAGGTCGAGGCTGTCCACGTGCATGAGGCCCTCGGACGCGATGCGGAGCGTGATTCGTAAGACTTCGAGCGAGTTGTTTCGTTCAAGTCCTCCCACTCGGTAAAGCCGCTCACCGAAGGCCATTTCATAATGTTCGCCTTTCCGCTCGAGAACAACTTGAGGAGCCTCGACCTTCTTACCTTTAGCCACCGTTTCAGCGGTCGGGCTAGCAGCTAAAGAAGAAGCTACTTTTGTACTAAGTTTATAAGAGCTCTCGGGCTTTGAAGAGAGCCACTGAGCATTCCTTACCGCTTGGCGAAGAGCTTCGGGGCCTTGGTCAAGAGCGTAGCTATTCGCGTCTGCGCCCCATGGCAGCTTGATCTGATGACACTCGATGCCATAGGCGGCAAGCTTCGCAGCCGCTTTTTGCGTGGCCTTTTCTCCAGCTTCGTCGCCATCAAAAGCGAGGCGAACGCTTTCGATTTTCGCAGCATTAATGGCCTCAAAAAGTTCATCGGTCAGATGTGCGGTTCCGTAGGTGCAGGTGACTCCTTCCATTCCGTGGCGGTAAAAGGTGAGCGCATCGAGGATGCTTTCCGTGAGGATCAACTCTCGATTTTGGAGAGCTTCGGGGTTGAAGATTCCGGCCATCGGGCGGGCCAGATAAAGGTGGCGGTTTTCTTTCGGGGCTTTCGGGTCAATCCGGCGGCCGTAAATCTGTGCGGGGTTGTTTTGCTTACTAAAAAGCGGGACGGTCAGGCAGCCGTTCAAATGCTCGCGCCCATTCGCTCGGTAAACTCCCAGCGTCTTCAATTTGGTGCGCAGTTCTTCGCCTTCCTTGCGGTTGTTGTGCGGGATGCGGAGGCCAAGGCTTCGATCTGAAACGCCGATTTGAAACTCGGTGATGAGTCGCTCATCCTTCAGGCCTCGGCTTTCGAGGTAACTCAAGGCCGCCTCGCCGTGGGTCGTCATCAAGCGAGTGTGATAAAAGTCGATCACCTGGGTGAGAACCTTCGAGCCTTCACCCTGGGGATCGAGCGGACAAGGAAGCTTCGGGACCGTGCTTTGCTTCGGTTGGCTGGAAGATGAAGCAAAGGCGGCTTGCCCGCCATTGGCGAGGAGTTCAAAAGCGTGGCGAAAACTCAGACCATCGGACCACTGCACGAACTGGATCGCGTTTCCCGTCTTCCCGCATTGATCGGCCATGCAACGAAAGAGGCCCTTGCTCGGCGTCACGATCAGGTTCGGCGTCTTTTCATCGGCGTGGAACGGGCAAAGCCCCGTCCAGTTCGTTCCCTGCTTTTTGAGGGTGGTTCCTCTCGACTGGATCAGCGCGATGAGGTCAGTTTCAGTTTTGATTCGGAGAAGCTCGGATTCTGGTATTTTGGACATGTTTTTTAGTGGTGTTTGGTTTTGAGCCAACCGACCACCTGCGCTACCGTCCAAGACGAAGCACCGGGCCGTTTGGCTCGTTGTTTTCTTCTAAGCCAGCAGTTCAATCTTCCCGGATGAGGCTGCTGGCTTTTCTGCGTTTTGACGTGAGGTATTAAAAAAGCGTCAAATCAAAATTTACTTTTCCGTTTTGGAAGGTTTTCCTTCCGTTAGCAAGTAATATTTCCAACATGTTGTATTTTCATTCCATGACTCAAGAGCCCCCCGCAATCGATCTTCAAGTAATGCGTGAACGAGTTGGGCTTTCTCGTAGAGAATTTGCCCGCCAACTCCACACCAGCCACACAAACATCAATACTTGGGAAAAATCGGGCTGGATTACCAAAAGTGAATTTCTTGCTCCAGCCGCTACTATCTTAGGTGTCAGTGTAGAAGACTTACTTGGCCTCCCTCTAAAACGGAATAATCATATTCCTGGTGGCAAGCTCGGCCTCGCTTTCGAGGCTGCTTCTAAATTGCCTCGTAGTAAGCAAAATCGAGTGATTGATTTGCTTGAAGCCTTTATCGCTCAAAACTCTCAGGAGGAAGCTCGAACCTCCTCCTGATTCTCGGGCGGGGCGGTAGCACCGGTTCTCTGCTGCGCTGCCTGCCGCCAGCTCCTTTAATCACAACTGCGACCGATAGGGAGCGTGGATGCGAACGACGAACGTTTGCGGCCGTGGGAGCCGTTCATGCTGGCGGCTCTGCTCGAAGGCGGAGGCTAACGCTCACGCACTAAACAAAATAGGTCCGTGCGCGTTACGCCGCCTGAGCTTCTGCAGGCCGCTTTGGGGTTTGCGAACTCGCCTTACGATTTGCACCGGCCAGCAGTGACCTTGAGAATGGTTCGACTACTGCGACAGCGGCGCGGAGGTTTTGAGAGCGGTGGCCTTTGCCTTTTGGCGAAGGACTTTGCCGCGCAAAGTCCGTATGGACCAGAGCCGCCGAGGTGGTTGCGGGGTCAAGTGGAATAGGGGTCGGACGTCGAAAAGGTTCCACTCGAGGCCGTGACCGCCCGGCGGCAAAGCGAGAAGGAAAACTCCGAACCCGCCAAAAAAGGGGCCCGATGCGCTTCCCTGCCCCGGCGCTGCTGGTCGGTGGGTTTGCGGAGGACTGAGGCGAGGGACGAGGCTGAGACCGGAGCTGGGCCGGAGGGTGGTGTGGAACGTGGCGGGGCGGCATGGGGTGAGGGACGATCCCGATGCCGTGGGCCGGAGGGCGGCGCGGAGCTGCGGGCGGGCTGGCGCGACTCCTGCAAGGAAGCCCATTTTTCACCAACCCGACGAAGGAGGCAAATCACGAAGTTGGGCGCACCGGCCATGACTTCACACAACACTCCGTAATCAATCGACGAAGGACTGGACTGACGAAGAGCGGACGAGTGCAGCGAGTGCAGCGAGTGCAAGCGGTCAGGCAAGGACTGGTGCCCGGGTGGAAGGGGCCCCTTTGGGGAAGGCCGTCCACCCGATCAGGCACGGCGACTGATTACGGATGTTGTGTGATGGCCATGGAAAGCTGGAGGCGTGACAGCTTAGCCCGCTCTAACAATTCGACCGACCGAAGGGAGGCTGGTCTTGAACCA
>CALDZJ010000065.1 GCA_937944055.1 uncultured Verrucomicrobiales bacterium
CTGCAAAGCATTGCCCTGTCCATTCATCAGGCAACCAGCGTCGACGAAGCCCTGCGTGGCTGCCTCGTCGATCTCTGTGAATATACCGGCCGTCCTGTCGGCCACGCTTTCAAGTTGGCGGCCAAGAGTGCCACCAACGGATCTGGTCCCCATCTCGTCTCCACCCAGATTTGGCAAGAGGGCAACATGCGGAATCTCTATGACCTACGTCGTGAGACCGAAGAAATCGCTTTCCTCAGGAATGTCGGCCTCCCCGGCTCCTGCCTCGTCAGCCGCGAGATCGAATGGACAAACGACGCAGACGCCAAGACGGCCGATCCGCGCACCTCACTGCTAGCCAAACTCGGATTGCATGTCGACTTTGCTGTTCCCGTCATGGCAGGCGGCGAAGTCGTGGCGGTTCTCGAATTCTTCGGCATCGGTGAAGAGACAGCCCTTACGGGACCCAGTCCGCTCCTTCTGGAACTGCTGGAACATACGGCGCTGCAACTGGGTTGGCTGTGGGCACGCCATCGTGCGCGTCGAGACATGGTCGCTGCGCGAGAGCAAGCTGAACTGAAAAGCCGTGCACGGCGAGAATTGCTCGCGAGCCTGAGCCGAGAACTGTGTACTCCGCTTGAGCAGATCTCAGGAATCAGCGCGCAACTCGAAAGTCATGTCGAACGAGGGCAAGAAATCGACCCGTCAGCCCTGCACCGGATCCGGTCCTGGTCTAGGATGAGGGGGGCGGGGTATTTTTTCTTACGTCTAGGGCCCCAATTTGTGACGCCAGGTTGGGTTTTTTTATGGTTGATGAGGGTGAGCTCGCCATCGATTCCGACGAAGCAGGCGAGGTCTTTTGAGATGTCTGAGCGGTAGCGGTGGTTTACGGATGGGCTGCCGACGAGGCCACCGTTCCAAGTGTACCATTTGCGGTTTGGGAGGGGGTGGAACCATTTTACTTTTCCACGGGGGGAGAACTTGATGACTCCTCCTTGGCCGGGGATGAATTGTTTCTCGATTCCGAGGAGGAGGTGTTGGTCATTGGTGAGGGGCATGGAGCCGTTTAGGTCTCCGCCGATTTCGAGCATTGGGGTGGCGGTGCTGCCGAAAAACCCGAGCCCGCAGCTGTAGACGCGGCCGACGCCGGCTGCGATGTATGCGCGCTTTCCGATGAGGGTGGGTGAGGATTCACAGCAGAGTTCGCTTTTATAGAGGGCGAGGTCGCGGTCTTCAAAGAGGCGGAGCTGTTTGTGGATTTTCGGGGCGGGAAAGCCATCGCGGAGTTTGGCTTTGCGGGCATCTGGGGAGAAGATGGTGAAGTAGCCGTTTTCTAGGGGGATGGCGGCTTTACGGCCTATGACGAGGGCGGAGGCGTCACAATCTCGGCTGTTGGAGGCGGTGGCGCGGGAGTTATGACGCCAGAGTTTCTGACCCGTGAGGTATGAGATGCCATGGAGGCTGTGGGCGGTGCCGCTGCGCCAATGCTGCCCGTATCCACTGCGACTGCCAACGATGAGGGTGTATCGTGAGGGTCCTGAGCCGCCAACATCGACGAAGCTAGGGGTCCCTTTGATGACGTCTCCGACGCTGGTCGACCAGATGAGGTGGCCATCACGGGCGCGGATTTTTTTGAGGTGATGGCTGAGGGTTCCTTGGATGAGGTAGAGTTCTCCGTTTTCTTGGATGACGAGGGGCTGGCCGGTCCATCCGGCACCTTTCCATGTGCGGGTGTCATTGGTGCCGAAGGTGGTTTTACCGGAGCCTAGTGGGGTGCGCCATTTGATGCGCAGTTTAGTGGGGGCGAGGTTGCCGTAGTAGTTCCGTTGGTTATCACCGAGGTAGGTGCCGACGAGGGGCTGGACCTGCGCGCGGAGGTTGAGGCAGAAGAGTGAGGCGAGGGAGCTGAGGAGAAGGAGGAGGGTTTTCATAGGTTAAAATGCGGCTTTGATGGCGGAGAGGGGGACGGTTTCAGGGTAGGTTCTAAAACGGCGATCGGTGAAGTGCCACCACTCGTTGGGAAGGGGGAAGAAGCCGGCCTGGGTCATGGCCTGCTGGAGGATGTGTTTACGTTCCATGACCTCGGGGTCTGGGTGGCGGTATGCGGCGGCGGCCTCTGGGGTGAAGCTGTCGAAGCCGGTGGGCATCTGGACGGTTTGGCCAGATTTTGTGACTAGGGTGACATCTACGGCGGTGCCGCAAGAATGCTGGGAGGGTTTTGAGAAAGGGTTGGCGACGAAGCGGTCATCCTGCCCGGAGGCTTCCCAAAGTTCCACTTGCGCGCTGGGTGGGCGGTAGGCATCCCAGACTTTGATGCGGTATCCGTGTTGTTTGACGAGGTCATTTGCACGGCGCAAGCGGGCGGCGGTTTCTGGCCGGAGAAGGGCGGGCATGTTTTTTTGATAAAGGGCCTTTTTAGCGATTGCGGAATCACGGGTGTAGCGGAGGTCAATCGCGATGGAGGGGTCTACCTCGGAGATCCGAATGAGGCCGGCCCGGGCGAAGGTGGGATTTGAAGAAAGCGGAAGGGTGGCCACGATGGGGTCCCTGCCCTGCCAGCGGATGGGAGATGAGCAGGCGGCAATGATGACGAAGATGAGAAGGGAGAGGGGGAGGAGAAGTCTCACGCGGCTAAGAGTAGCGCGGTTCTGGCTGTTTTAGAAATCCTCAAATGAGCGAATCTTCTCGGAAAGGCTGAGCTGAGTGGCCTATTCATAGAAGGCGACGATGCGATAAAACTGACCTGAGGCGGTGGAGGGGAGGATTACGGAGGCGAGGTGATTTTCTCGGATGAGAGTGAGGTCATTCATGGCCTGCCAGGTGTCGTTTTTAAGGTCGAGGCTTTTTTCAATCCGGTAGCTGACTTCTGCTTGAGCCTGCCAATGGAGGCGGAATTGTTCACCTTCTCGGCGGACGGTGGGCTTTTTTACGGCTTCCTCGATGAGTGGGATGAGTTGTAGATCGAGGTAGACGGGGCGGTGGTCTGAGCTGGTAACGAGCTGAGCGCCATCATCATTTCCGAGGGGCCAAAAGACGGCTCCATTGGTGAGGTGAAAGCCGAGTCGTGAGGGCAGGACGTAGTCGACCCGTAAGCCGAAGGTGGAGGTGTCGAAGCGCTTGGCGGTAGTGGATGCACCGCTACGAGCTGGGGTGAAGCTGGCATTGACTCTGGGATGCTGAAGGAGCTGATGAATCGCGCTGTTAAAACTATCCCCGCGGGTGGGGTCAGCATTCTGATCCCCCGCGATGATGAAGCGTCTCTCGAGCGGAAGACCACCGCCCAGATAGGCTGCGGCATCCGGAGTCAGGTAGTCTGCCCAGAGACGAATCTCATCATGGTTCCGGCGGCCATTACGATCCTCCGAGCCGTCAAAAACTGGCGGGGTGGGATGGCTCACGAGAAAGTGAAACGTGGAGCCGAAAAGCTGGATGGGGATATCCCAGTGGCTCTTAGAGGAGAGGCGAAATATGGCCTCTTCTTCTGGAGAATAGAAGCCGGGAGGGATGAGGTGATTTGGCATGTCTTTCCAGAGTACTTTCTCGAAGGTTCTGATGGCGTCTTCTTGGAGGGGGAATTTTGAAAAAACAGCCATGCCAAATTTGCCGGGAAACTCGCCAAAGCCGAAGGCATCTCCTCCATACGAGAGGTCACCTGGGGAGGAGTCGATGCGGCCATTATTATCTAAGTCAAAGCCTGAATGGATCCCAGTATTGGAAATGGCGACGTAACGATAGGGGTAATCTTGTGGGGTGCGGCCGTTTTGGCTGATCTTAAAATAGCGGTCATTCATGCGCGTAGCAGCGGTGCCATTTTGATCAAAATCAAATTCGTTGAGAAGAAGGACATCTGGCTGGAGGATTTGGATGATTTCGGCGACGCGGCGGGCTTGCGGGTCGTCTCCCGTGCGTAAAAGAGCGGAGAGCTGGCCTTCTGATCGCTGAGACATCGAGACATTATAAGTGGCCACTCGGATTGTCTTAGCCGCTAAGGTGGGGATGAGAAATAGGAGGGTGAGTGATGGGAGGATGAAAAGTGGCACTCCTGAGGATAGCTCATTTTTTTACGGCGGGACAGTTGAGAGTTAGTGACGGAAGCGACAAGCTCTCACCATGAAGCTGATCACACCGCAAGAAGCTGAGGAAATCATGTTGGCGCAGACTGCGATCTTGGAAGTGGAAACCCTCCGGCTCGAGGAGGCGCTGGGGCGCGTTCTGCGCGAGGATCTACTTGCCGATCGCCCCTTCCCTCCCTTCGATCGGGTGACGATGGATGGGGTCGCTTTCCGTTCATCAGATCTCGATGGGGGCCCGCTTTCTCTGCAAGGGATCCACGCGGCGGGGCATCCGCTGCCTCCAGCCCTTCAGCCGGGTCATTGCTGGCAGGTCATGACCGGCTCGATCATGCCGCCAGATTGTGACAGCATCGTGCCTTACGAGGAAGTGAAGCTGGATGACAACAACGCTCTCATCGAGGCCGCGCCGAAGCCTGGAAGGTTCATCCATCGGGAGGGGTCAGACGCCGCGAAGGGGGATTTGATTTTAAAATCAGGGACACGCATCGGGCCGGCACAAATCGGGATCTTGGCCACGATTGGCGCGGTGGAAGTCAAAGTTACTCGACGACCGCGAGTGAGCATTCTTAGCACGGGAGATGAGCTCATCCCGATCGATCAAATACCCCTCCCCCATCAGCTCCGCCAGTCAAATGGGCAGACTCTCATCAGTGCGGTGCAGGCTTGGGGGGCCGCCGAGCTGAGTTGGCAACACCTGAGCGATGAGCTGGGAGCGATCACTGAGGGAATCAGGAAAGCGCTCGAAAGTAGCGACCTCATCATTCTCTCAGGTGGAATCTCTAAGGGAAAGAAAGACTACGTGCGGCCAGCCTTACAGAGCCTAATTGGCGAGCCACTTTTCCATGGGGTGGCACAGCGCCCGGGTAAGCCCTTAGCCTTTTGGAAAGCGGCCATTGCCCTGCCTGGCAATCCAAATTCTACCCTCACGACCTTCCACCGATACGTCACTCCACTGCTTCGCCAAATGGCAGGGCTTCCCGCAGCTGCCACGGTTTGTTTCCCTCTTGAAAAAGCGATCGCGCGGCACCCCTTCCTCACTCAATACTTGCCGGCTCTCATCAAGCCCGATGGAAAGGCCCGCTCGCTTTCTCCCCAAAATTCAGGTGATTTTCTCACGCCCCTCAGCGCCACGGGCTATCTCGAAATTTCGCCCGGCGAAGGTGAGCAAAGTCATGCACGTTATTTGTAAGCGAAGTCCCCCCAGATGAAAAAAATGCGCCCCTCGAAAGAAGTGCATGAATTCGCTAGACCCAAACAGAAGAGATGAGATAGATCACAGAAGTCGCTTCGTTCTCATTTGGAAGCGTTTCTAGGGAGTCTGTTTTTCGCTCATTCCTCTTGGGAATCATCGCTTGCCCGAGCCTCAGTGGGCTCTGATTCCGCCTCACTGGTCGCTCTGATTTCTGAAAGCGCTTTTTGAAACTTCATGGAGCTGGCGAGCTTGTTGACAGACCGTGCTGGGATCCCGTTATGAATGGCGATGTATGCTCCGCGGTAGGGCTTTTTTTTCAAATCTCCCATCAGATTGATCGAGGCGACATGCCCGATGACGTTACCGCGCTGATCAAGGATGGGAGAGCCACTGCTGCCTGGGGCCCAATCGGTGCTGACATTGATCCGTAAGTGAGCCAAGGAATCTAAACTGAGATCATCTTCACCACGGTCCGAGGAGTTCCAGTAAAAGCGGTTCACGATGCCGCGAGAAAAATACTGTCGTTGATTCATCGGACGGCTAAGACAGTAGCAAGGGTCTCCCGGCCTCACCTGATCACTTAAGGCCAGAGGGATCGTTTGCGTCTCAATTTTTACAATCGCCCCATCCATCTCGGCATCGTAGGCCAAGATTGACCGCACCGGATAAACCTTCCCTGCCATATCTATTGCAATGAGCGTCTGGTCTTTAAGATCCTTCTTCAGTTCCAAGCAATGTGCACAAGTCGCAAGGACCCCATCATCGCTCAGAGCATATCCTCCGCCTAGATTCAAATGCCACATATCGCATTTACCGCAAAGGTAGGCGATGCCGACTCGATACACGCTCTTCTTGGCATACTGAGCGATTTCATTCGTCTCCAGCACAATCTCGGAGGGTGCCTGCAGGACAATCGGCTCACCCTGCGGCCGTTTAAGCAGTTCCTGAACTTCCTCCGTGACGAGCAGCTCCCCCTTTTCTAATAGCTCCTTAATCTGAAGGTCGATCTGCTTGTTCTCATTCTGCATTCCCTGTGCTGATTGTTCGACAATGGCGACGCCAGGGGCCTGCGCTTTCAGCAGGCTCGGCACACATAGGAAAGACAGGATGCACGCGGCGGTAACGACTTTTCTCATCTCACTGAGAACGTCTCAGAACCGGCATTTTGTTCCATTATTTTCACAAAAAAAATCCTGACCTCCCACGACGAAATCATGGAGCGGTTTATTCATTATAATTTCTTATTTAAAAATAGTCGCCCGATCAGGAAATTACCGCTAATTTGCGCCCTGTGAGCTCATTAGGCATTCGTCCGATCTTGCGCGTAAAATTAACTCGCCTAACTTTCTCCCCCAAAAAAATCTCCCCCCAAAAAAAGAACAACACTAAGTAAATGAACACTACCCCATTAATCCTATCAACTGACCTATCCGCTCAGATCATGCAATGGTTTGAGTCCCTCGGGCCAATCGCCAAATATATTGGTGCCCTAATCATCTTCCTTCTCGGTAAAATGATTGCAAAAGGCATCGGCAAAGGTGTCGGAAAAGCCGCCGCAAATAGCGGCATGGACGATAAACTTTCAAAATATCTCGGCGGATCAAACACCAGTGCCTCCGGCCTCATTGGCAAGCTCGTCGGTCTTGTTCTCTTCCTCTTCGTCCTCATCTTCGCCCTAGATTTCGCTGGGCTTCAGGGAGTGACTCAGCCCCTCAATGATCTTTTGGGAGGCTTCCTCAACGTCATCCCTAATCTAGTCGGCGCAGGAATCATCGCCTACATCACCTTCGTCCTCGCTAAGGTCATCAAGGAAATCATCCTAAATGTCCTGCAAGCCGCTCGTGCTGATGAGCGCCTCGGCATGGATGCGGAAAGCGCCCCTATCGCGAACGGCCTCGGCGGAGTTGCTTACGGCATCGTCGCTCTTGGGGGCCTCACCGCCGCCCTTGGAGTGCTGGGCATCGAGGCAATCGCCACCCCGGTTGCACAGATCTTCCAAACCATCCTTGATGCGATTCCCAATATTCTCATCGCTGGGGTCATCCTCACGATCGGAGTCTTCGTCGCCAAGATCGTGCGTGAAATTCTCACGAACCTTCTACAAGGAATCGGAGCAGATGAGCTTCCTGCCAAAATGGGCCTGACCAATGTCCCTTCCGAGGGAAACCGCTCAGTTTCCTCCGTTGTCGGCCTCGTCGCCTTCGTGAGTGTGATCGTCCTGATGGCTGCCGCCGCCATTAACGAGCTCAACATTGAGATCCTCTCACAAGCTTCTGCAAGCATCTTCTCTGGCTACTTTAATATCCTCCTCGCCATCCTCGTCCTCGGAGCTGGCATCATGGCCTCCGGTTACGCCTATCGCGCTCTCGCTGATAAGAATCTCCTCCTCGCGAAAATTACTAAAGTTGCCATCATCGCCATTTCAGGAGTCGCCGCGCTGCAACGCTCAGGCATTGCTCCAGAGATCACGGGCGCCCCTTTCCAAGCCATCGTCTTCGCCCTCGGCCTCGCTCTCGGACTGGGCGGCGCCATTGCTATCGGCCTTGGTGGAAAAGACTACATCGCCCGCTTCCTTGAGAAAAAGACCAGACCTTAACAAATCATAAATCCCCCCGAAATCCATCTGGTCACTTCACCCGGCCAGAAGGAGCAGGAGCCCGCCTTTGCAAAAAGGCGGGCTCCATTTTTTCTCATGAAACCTCAATCACCACCGTGAAACCACCCCCTCGATCACTCCCAGAGTCTCGTCAATATCAGCCTTAGTATGCGCCATCGAAATAAAGCCCGTCTCATAAGGGCTCGGCGCGAGATACACCCCCGCATCCAGACAGCCCCAAAAGAGTTTTTTGAAAATCTCAAAATCCTGCTTCTGCACCGTATCGACATTCACAATCTCTTCATCGAGAAAATAGAGACAAAACATCGACCCCACCTGATTCACCCGATGAGGCATCCCCTTTTCCGAGAAAATCTTCCGCAGACCATCCGCCATTTGCCCACCGACTTCCGCCAGATACTCATAAGCCCCCTGCTTATCTAATTCACGCAGCTGAGTGAGGCCCGCCACCATCGCGAGAGGATTCCCACTCAGCGTGCCCGCTTGATAAACTGGGCCGTCCGGAGCGAGCATGTCCATGATTTCAGAGCGCCCACCAAAGGCCCCTACCGGTAGCCCCCCTCCGATCACCTTCCCCATCGCCGTAATGTCCGGCTTGAAGCCCTCTAACTCCTGCACCCCTCCACGAGCAAGACGGAACCCCGTCATCACCTCATCGAAAATCACCAAAGCCCCATGCGCCTGCGTAATCTCCCGGATCTTTGCCAAATAACCCTCACGAGGAAAAACGAGCCCCGCATTCGCCGGATAAGACTCCACAATCACCGCCGCAATATGCTCGCCATATTGGGCAAAAACCTCCTCCAAGCGCTCCACATCATTATAAGGTAGGGTGATCGTCTCACTCGCGAACGACTGCGGCACACCCGCCGAATCAGGCTCCCCAAAGGTCAAGGCGCCAGACCCCGCCGCCACCAAAAGCGAATCAGCATGCCCATGATAGCATCCTTCAAATTTCACAATCTTATCACGCCCCGTGAAGCCCCGCGCCAGCCGGATCGCCGACATTGTCGCCTCGGTGCCAGAATTCGTCATCCGGACTTTCTCCACCGACGGCACCCACTCCGTAATCACCTGCGCCATTTCTATCTCATGCGGATTCGGGATTCCGTATGACACCCCATCCTTCGACGCCTCATGAATCGCGCTCGTGATCGGGATCGGCGCATGGCCTAAAATATTTGGCCCCCACGAGCCGATGAAATCAAGATAATGCTTCCCATCCACATCCTCAATCCGAGATCCCTTCGCGCGACGCACAAAAAACGGATCTCCATCGACATTCCGAAAAGCCCTCACAGGCGAATTCACCCCACCGGGAATCATTGTTTTAGCCTTTGCGAAGAGTTTTTGAGAAAGCGGTCCAGTCATGGGCAAAAACCTGACTCAGGATGCCCTCCGAAAAAAGGAAGAATCAAAAGTCCCCAGTAAAGCCTCACAGATTCATCGACAAATCTCCAAAAAACGCTTAAGTTCCTCACACCATGAAAACGTTTTTTCTTTTCATTCTCCTAACTCTTCCCGTGCTGGCCCTGCCTGACAAACCTGAAAAAGGAGTAGTCTATACAGAGGAGTTCTCTCCCCAGAGCATTTCCCTCAAGGTCGAGAAAGCAGGCTGGGTATACGCCACCAAGAAAGGCGGACGTAAGCGCGGTGCCTTGAAAATCGGCAGCACCGTCGACCTCGTCTCATTCACCGAACAGGCTTACTTCGTCCGAGGAAAAAAGGAAGACGGCGTGGGCGTCTCCGGCTGGGTCACCCCTGCTGCCTTCTCCGCAAAAGACCCCGAGTTTGTCGAAAAATTAAAACAAGTCCACGCTCGGCAGCTCGTCGTTCGTGAATTGATCGAAAAGGGAGAAATCGCGCTCGGAATGACAACTGATGAAGCACTCCTCGTCCTCGGAGAGCCCACCAAAACCAAGCTCCGCCGCAGTGCCAAAGGGCAAATGCAAGTCTGGGAATTCATCGAATATGAAGAAATTAAGCACTACACCACCCTTCGTGATCCCTACACCGGTGCCTACTTTCGGAAACTCTCCCACTCCACCAAAGAGGAAATCTCAAAAACCCTCGTCGAGTTTGAGAATGGCTGCATCACCGCCTTCGAAATCAGCGAGAACCACGGACCGGGGAAACCCACCATCGTATCCGCCCCCATCGTCTTCCTTTGGTAAAAGCAACTCCTCCCCGCAATCACATTCATATCATTTTCTCGCCGCCCTTTATGAAGTTCAACTTCATAAAGGGCATTTTTTTAAGCTTTGAGATTCCCCGCCCGTGGTCACTCTGAACCTTCGAATTGAATGGCCACCAATTTCCAGATCATCGACCTCGTCTTTCAAAATCAAGACCTCGTCATCTATCGCGCCCGCAACAGCGAAGGCACCCTCCTTGACCTGATCCGCCTGAGATACGATGACGCCCTGCTCACCCTTCTAAAGGGGACCCGCTTCGATCAAGCTCTAGCGACCCTAAAAAACCTAAACCATAACTGCCTCCGCCCCGTCCTAGACGGTGGGCAAGATCCCATCGACCACCAGCCTTGGATCGCCGTCCAGCACTGGGATGGCCTTCCTCTCAGCGAGAGAATTCAACAAGGCCCCCTTCTCACTTCAGCCGAGTTCCAACGGATTAAATATCACGCCTCCCACCTCAGCAATGGCCTAGGCCCCCTTGCCCCAGCCCTAAACCTCGCCCCCTCCTCCATCGTCACCTCCCACAGCCAACCGGGCGAACTGGTCGATACCTTTTGCATCGATTATCATCGCTGGTTCCACGCCTTCGCCCAAGACATCCAGCCAGACGCCCGCGCTTCCCCTGATCATAAACTCACCGCCTTCCTCACCTTCCTAAAACAGAATTCCGCCCCCTCCCCCTCCTCAAGCACACCCCTTAGCTCTCAGAACTCACCCTTCCCCCTAAAGCCCCTCCTCTTCATCTCCTCACTTCTCGTCACCATTGCCGGCTGCTTATGGCTTATCATTCACAAGGAACAAAAAACACCCAGCATCACCCCTCCTAACACCGCCAAGGCCTCATCGCTTGAAAAAGCACCACCACCCAACAGCCCCATTCTTGAAAAAAAACCTCAAAAAAAAATCTCACAGCTCACACGGCCCGCACGACCTCGATTCGACTCTGGGCACCTCAAAATTCAAGCCTCAGATTCCCCATCACTCCAAGAACACACACACAAGTGGGTGCAGCTTTCCGGCACCATCTCCGCTCTAAACCCAGACGGCCGCCTCGCTTTTCAAGACTCCTCCCTCCTCGTCTCCCTCCCTCCGGACTCAGAAATCACCGCACAAAACGCCCTCGACAAAGCCGTCACCATCCAAGGCTTCCTCACATCCCCCACCTTGCTCGATGTTCTAAGCCTCGATGACATCCGCATCAGCTACTCCAGAAAAGAACGCTACCTCGTCAGCGATGAAGCCCAGCTACGAGAAATGAAAGGCGAGACGATTGAGCTCCAAGCAAAAGCCCTCACCTTCACCACCTCCAAGTCAAAAGCCACTCTCTACCTCCTCCTGCACAACAGGCAACCACAGTTCACGATCAGTTTCCAAAAATCAAAGCTAGAAGATGGGATCGATGAAGCCTTCATCCTCTCCCTCATCGGGAAAAAAATCACCTATCACGGCAAGTTGAAAATTGAAAATCGTGGCCAACGCCTCTCCATCGTCATCACGAAAAAATCTCAAATCACAACCCTCGAATAACCCACCCCTCTAGCGACCCCACCCCTCTAGCGCCCCCTCCCCTTCCGCCCCCTATTCCGAGAAGAGCTCGTGATTTCCTCCACCAAGGCTTCAGGAAATCCGCTCGCCTCGATCCACGCCGTAGCCGCCACCGGATCATTCCGATACCAATCACGCGCCACCTCCTCTCGAGCACCTTCACGTAACTCCACATCCGTAATCGTCTCCGCCCAAGCCATCGCCCCCTCAGGATCCTGACGAGAGACCCGCGTCGCATAGCTCTCCACCGCCGCATCCCGTTCAGGTGAAACCCCCAATGTCCCGAGAAATTCACCCGCCGCCACCGGATCCTCACGCGCCCACCTTCCCAGAGCCTCATCATAAGCCGCCAGCTTTGACCCGGCAGATAACTGCTCAGCCCAGCGTAAAACAGCCGCCGGATCTTCCCGTGACCAAGAACCAGCGAGTCGATCCACCGCAGACACCGCCGCCTCCTCATCACTAAATTGCGCAATCCACTCCGCCGCCATCGCGTGACCCTCATTCATCATCTCCATCGTCACCCGGGTCAGCACCCCCGTGCGTAATGCAGGATCCGTCACCGTATGCACCCAACCCTTCGCACTCTCCAAACCTTGCTCCAGCACCTCCTCCGTCACTAAGGCCATAAGCCTCCCCTTAGAACGTGCTCCCTCCTCCGTTTCCGGCAATGAGCCGATAAACTCCATCGTCTCCCCCACTCCATTCACCAACATCCCCTGCACCACTCCATAGGCCCCTGCGTGAGTCTCCCACTCCCCCTCAATTTCTCGAAAGTACGCGCTCGCTCCAGCTCCATCCACCGCCGCCCAGCCCGCCAAGGCACTCACCATCGCGCTCCCTCCTACCCCGCCACGTCTCCCACGACCGCGACCACCTCCCCGCGCCCCCACCATCGTCTCGCCCATTTCTTCTAATGCCGTCACCGCCCCCTCTCCATTGATCCTCCCCCACGCGTTCGCCACCAACCTGAGCTCATC
>CALDZJ010000066.1 GCA_937944055.1 uncultured Verrucomicrobiales bacterium
CCTCTTCCTTTCTCTTTCCCGTTCGAGAGCAGACCCACCACAAAGTAGCGACCATCCGCCGGGAGCCGAGTTTCGATCCCCATCACCTTACGATCACCCTGCAGGATCGCGCGTCGATGAGCCGGACTATTCAGCCAGCCCCTGATCGTCCGCTGAGGCACCGCAGATAAATCACCCGCATAGCCGATCATCACAACTTCCGAAAGCACTTGGTATCCTTCTTTGATCGCCCTTTGCGAGCGCTTCTCAAACTGAGCATGAGCGATTTCACGAGTCGGTCGGCGCTTAGCAGGGTGAACCTCACGCAGCAAGAACTCTGCATGACTTTCAGCGATGCGCCGCAGCCCCTCATCTCCCACAAGTGGCCTCAGCCCCCTCTTCCCTCTCTCCGAGTTCACAGCCCTTAAGATCTGAGCGCTCGTAGTCTTTTCCCCAGCACGAGGTGAGGCTCCCCCGCAAGAAATAAGCTGGAAGGCCATAATCACCACCAAGATCGCCTTGATAAAAACACCGTTCATCTCCCGCGTTTACCCCTACATCAACTCGCCTTCAAACTCTAAGTCATCAGAATCACCCCCCTCGAAGTCTACCTCACGCACCCGCTTCTTATCCCGCAAGAGCTCGACTTGCTTGCGCAGCTTCTCGCGGATCTCGATGCCCCGGCGCACTGCTCGGATTTCAATCGTGGGGAGAGAACGATCTGAAGTTGTCAGAATAATATTTGAAAGGCCGAAAATACGCAGCCAAAACGGCTTTTCTAGGCGAGTGTCTTTCACTCGGTAGAGCTCCACCTCATTAATCTCTTGATTTAAAATCCCCTCATAAATGCGCATCCTCTCACTGGTGAACTCGAAGACCATCAATCTCGTGCCAAGGAGGAGCCAAGTGGCATAAAAGAATGGCACAAGAGCCAGTAAAGCAACCCAAGCAGGCAAAGAGGTCCCGAAAGTTCCCCAAAGAATCACGAGAGCCACTAAAAACGCCATTACAAGCGGCCAAAAGTTCACAATCTGATGCGAACGCCCTTTCCAAACTACATTTTCTTCCTCCGTCATCACGTCATGAAACTGACAATGAGGCGCCCTTTTCGCAAGTGCAGAACCCTCCTCAAATTATAACAATGGAGCCCGAGCCACGGCGGCCTTCACCACCGCCTCAAGGCAAGCGACCCGCTCCTCCAAGGGAGCCGCGCTTGGCGTCTCAAAAGTGAGCGAAAGCGGGCAGCCCATCTTCGCTAAAAAAATTGCCTCCGGCCAGCCCTCTGGCAAGTCTGGATGCTCCGAGTGATAAATCCACCCCGGCTCAGTCACCTCATGATCATCGATCACCATCTCCGCTTCCGGCGGAAAGTGAGGAGCTGCCGCCTCTAGAATCTCTTTATAAAATGTCCCCTGATCTCGTAAGTTGATTTCATAGAAATAAAACCCACTGCTCTCCCAGTCCTCATGCAGGGAGAGGAAGAGCCGAGGGACCTCCTGCTTTTTGAGCCACGAGATATGCCCGCGCACCTCCTCAGAATTACAAAGACAGTAATCACGATTTAAATCCACCCCCTGAGAATTCTCGCGAGTCTTGCGCACCAAGCCAGTGGGATTCAAGGCCGGGCAAATCAGCCAATGAAAGCGATCGTTAAAAAAATCCTGCTTCAGTAAAGACAAGAGAGCCTGAGGCCCCGCCGGCTCATCCCCATGAATCCCGGCGGAGAGATAAATGGTTGGTTTTGAAGGATCGCCCATCGCAGACGCTAGGAGCGGATCAGCAGCCAGTTCTACAAAGCTCTCACTCTGAAATCCCCTCGCCGCAGCCTCATCTCGCCACTCTTTGAGAAAATTCTGCCAGTTCATCACCCTGTTTTTATAAGAACACCCCGTCGATGTTCCTGATCCTTTCTGCTCATCTTCATCAGCTAAAATTTTTATGTCTCATCTGAAAAGGACGAAAAATAGTCTTTAATGACGAAGCCTCGCCCTCTTTTTGTTAGAGAACAATCACATTACTCTTCTCTTAAATCTTGCTGAATCGCTCTTTACCATCTAACTCACTGCAAAACAACGACCTGAAAAGAAATCCAGTGAATCCAATCTAATTCTTCTCCAATAATTAAAATATCATTTGACGATCAAAAAAAAAGAACTTATCGATACATCATGGCCCAAGCAAAAAAGAAAGCTAAGCGTTACACAACTGCCCAAAAGAAAGAAATCCTCGACTTCATTACAAAAGAAGGTCGCGGTGGACAAACCAAAGCCGTCTCTAAGTTTAAGGTGACAGCCGCCACAATCGCCTCATGGAGGCGCAAAGAAGGCGGCACCACGGCCGGATCTAAAGGGGCTGGAGGATCGAAGGAGCTTCGAGCAATCGAAGAACTCGCGAACCTCCTTAAAGAGATTTCAAGCACCGAAGCTCATCTCGCTAAGCTCAAGAAAGCCTACAAAAAGGCAAAAGCTAAGCTCTAAAGAGTACAGCAATTTCACAAAGAGCCCCTCGCCTGAGGGGCTCTTTTTTTTGCGAACGGCTCTTCTTCAGAGCGTGAATCATCACTTCCTCGCAGTCTCTCAAGCCATCACTAACCACCGAGATAGCTCATTTCGGCCTTTGGCTTAGTGACTTCCCCTCGTTCTTCCGAGTATCGATCCTCCCGCTTTACCCAGAGATTTCTAAGAAAGTCGACCACTGCAGCATCACTTTCGACCGAGCGCAGGCATGCTCTGAGATCCATTCCAGAACCCGCAAAAAGGCAAGTGAAGACCTTCCCTTCTGCCGAGACTCGCAGCCGAGAGCAATCTCCGCAAAATGGCTGACTCACCGAGGAGATGATCCCAAATTCACCCTCCCCATCACAATACTTCCACCGCTTAGCCACCTCACCCGGATAGGAAGCCGGAGCTACCTCCGCCGGAAAGACAGCGCTCACTTTTTCTAAGATCTCACGCGCCGGCACGACATGGGAAGTGTCCCAGCCATTGGTCTCACCCACGTCCATGAACTCAATGAAACGGAGAGTCACCCCCGCTTCACGGCACCAGCGAGCCAACGGGATGATTTCCTGCTCATTAACTCCCCGCTGCACCACCATATTCACCTTCACCGGGAGTCCACATTTCTGAGCGCTTTCGATTCCCAAAAGCACTCGCTCCAATTTCGCTCCCACCCCGTTCATCTCAGCAAAGACTTTTTCATCCAGCGCATCTAAACTCACTGTGACTCGATTCAGGCCGGCCTTTGCCAGATCCTCCGCATGATGATTCAAGAGGATCCCATTCGTCGTCATTGCCAGATCTTCCACCGCCGGCACCGCCGCGATCATCGCCACTAAGTCTGCGACCCCTCGGCGCAAGAGAGGCTCTCCACCAGTCAGGCGGACCTTGCTCACTCCAAGCTCCACCCCCGCCCGAACCGTCCGGATCATTTCCCCAAAACTCAGAATCTCCTCGCGGGGCAGAAATTGATACCCCGGACCGAAGACCTCAACCGGCATGCAATAACGACAGCGAAAGTTACAACGATCCGTCAGAGAAAGTCGTAGATCGCGTAAGGGTCTGTTTAATCGATCAAGCATATCAGGATATGTTCAGCCTTTCACCGGAAATACCAGCGTTATGCTGACTCCATTTTACGGAGCCTCTCCTCCGTCCACTCGCCCGGATCCCGCTCCACTCGCCGACAGATCCTCTCAACACAGCGCTCCCAGACCTCCTCACCCTCGAGAATTTTCACCTCAATACGGAGGTAGTAAATGGGGACATTCATCTCCTCCGGGAGGGGAAAACGCACGGCATCCTTCTCCGTAGTCACGATCATATCCACCCCGCGAGTGATGCAGCGGTGCATGAATGGCGCGATATCTTCCGCGGTGAAAGCATGGTGATCTGAGAAAGTCGTGTGGAATAAGACATCTCCGCCAAGCTTCTTTAACAAGCTGTCAAAGCTCTTCGGCTGGGCGATCCCAGAAATCGCTCCGATGAATTTCCCCTCCAGCGCCTCTAACTCTAAGACCTCATCATGGAAGACTCCTTGCAGATGCTTTGGGCCATGGGTGCATTGTAAAATTTCAGCCTCCTTATTGTGTTTGCGAATCTGCTTCACCAGCTGATCGAGCGGCTGCCCATCACACTTCGTCAGGAAGATGTAGTCTGCTCGGCACAAGTTCGCAGGCGGTTCCCGTAGTGTCCCCCGCGGTAAAATATACCCGTTCCCAAAGGGAGCATTTTGATCAACAAGGACCACATCGATCGAGTGATCCAGATCTAAATACTGCAGCCCATCATCAAGCAGCAAAGTATCTACTCCCAGCTCCTTCACCGCGAAACGCCCACCGCGCACCCGATCCCGATCCACCACCACCGCCACCCCGGGGAGGTTTTTTGCCAGCATATAAGGCTCATCTCCTGCATACTTCGTCTCCAAAAGAACTTCCGTGCCGTCACTCACGATTTTTGGCGGGCTGGTGATGGTCTGGCCCGTCACCGGATTGCGCCAGCGCTGCGGCTCCTTGAGATCTTTACTTTTATAACCCCGGCTGAGAATGGCGACCTTTCGCCCGCGCTCAGTGAGCTCTTTGGCGAATCGCTCCACCACCGGAGTTTTCCCCGTCCCACCGACCGAGATATTACCAATACTCACCACCATCGTGCCGAGATGCGCCTGCCCTTTCCACCCCTTTCTAAAGAGCCTCAAGCGGAGCCTCACCCCAAATCGGTAAACCCAAGAAAGCGCTCGCAGGAGCATCCTCATCAAGGACGCCGCGAGACCGCGAGACCGACCGAAGATCACATCGGTGGCCCATTTCTCCAGTTCGTTTTTATCTCCAGCCATGATCGTTTTGATCAGAAATTATCGCCTCTCCTTCAGTCCGTATTTGCAATCACACATCCCTCCGATTTCAGCTTTGTCTCTCTTCGTCTAAATTTAATTTGCCGCAGGAGCCTCAGCTCGAAGAGCTTTTTCTCATGATTTTTTTAGGAAAGATCGCAAAAACCGCAAGCGGCCTAAGAGCAGAAAGAGCGCGAATTTCATCATAGCGAGCGCCAGCTCTTCCAGAGCAACCCCACCGGATCACCTGCCCCAGCCCCTACACCCTAACCCTAATTGAAAATCTCAGTTGCAGCTTTTCCAAACCGCGACATGATCCCCGCGATGACTTTTGATATGGGAGAAATCCCGCCCAGCGCTCGTTACCGCATTCTTGCCTCGCTTGTCACCCCCCGCCCCATCGCCTGGGTCTCCACTCATGACCTCGAGGGCCGACTCAATACCGCTCCCTTTTCCTTCTTTAACGTCTTCGGCTCTCAGCCACCCATCGTCGCCTTCGCCCCCGGGAATAAAGATCGCCAAACGCCAAAGGACAGCGCGCGTAACATCCGCGAAACCCAAGAATTCGTCGTCCACATGGTCGATGAACCACTCGGGGAAATCATGGTCGCCACCTCTGCCACCCTCCCCCACGGAGTCGACGAACTCGCAGAACACCCACTCACCACCATCCCCTCGACCAAAATCTCCGTTCCACGCATTGCTGAGGCCCCCGTCGCGCTCGAATGCACAGCCCACTCTACCCTAGAAATCGGCCACAACCGCCTCGTAATCGGCCAAGTTCATTTCGTCCACGTTCGCGACTCCCTGATGGATGAAAATGGAACCCTCCAAGAAGGGTATCACCCCCTCGGCCGTATGGCCTCACCCGATTGGTATACCCGCACCAATGCACAATTTGAAATTCCACGTCCTGACTAATCAGCCCTTTAAAAAAACCATTGATCATGCTCTCCTACTCCACTAGCGGCTCCCCATCTTCTCCCCCCCTCGTCTTCCTACACGGACTTGGCGCCGGGAAAATCCAGACCATCTCCGGTCTCCCTCATCTTGAAAACACCCACCTCATCGCCCCAGACCTCCCCGGGCATGGCGACTCCACTTCTTACAATCCCACCACCTATAGCTTCGACTCCTTCGCAGACCACGTTCTTAAACTTATCGATCATCTCGGCATCGAGACATGTCACCTCGGAGGACTCTCCATGGGCTCCGGCATCACCCTAAATCTCGCCCTTCGCCACCCAGAGCGCTTCGAAAAATTAATCCTCCTGCGCCCCTCTTGGCTAAACTCACCACAGCCTCCTCACCTCAAACTCGTCGCCGACGCCGGTGAAATGCCCCAAGCAGAATTTGAAGCCCTCCCAGACTTCCAATCCCTCCTCAAAGAGAATCCACCCGTCGCCCACTCCATCACCGCCGTCTATCAACGCCCTGACAATCAAGTCCTCTCACGAATGTGGAATTCTCACCCCTTTCACTCCCTTGATGACTTAACACAAATCACCTCCCCCGCCCTCGTCATCTCTAGCCCGCGCGATGACCTCCACCCAGAATCCGTTGCATCCACCATTGCCAAGGCACTTCCTAACTCTCAACTTAGCTCCGTTCCCGCACGTTACCACGAGCCAGAAGATTACCAAAAATCCCTCAATCAAAAAATAAACCAATTTCTAAACCACTCAACCTAAACACCAAAACAACTCATGATCACAAAACGTATCACCACCCAGCAAATCCTCGCCAACCTAAAAGCGAAGATCGACGCCCGCATCCCCATCATGATCTCCTCAGCGGGATCCGGCCTCGTCGCCAAGCTACAAGAAGCCGCCGGCACAGACTGCATCAACACCTTCTCCGGAGCCCGCCTCCGCTCAAACGGCATGGGCACCATGTCCATGATGTGGCCCATCCTTGACTCGAATCAACAAACCCTCGACTACACCCGCGAGGACATCATGCCCGCACTCGATGGCAAGGCCTTCGTCTGCGCCTGCCTCAACGCCAATGACCCCCTCAAAGACATGCGCATGGTTCTCCAACAGTGCAAAGACATGGGCGTCAACTCCGTCTCCAACATCGGCCCATCCATCTCCTACATCGACCATGACTCTGAGATCTTCAAAGTCATGACCTCCGCCGGCATCACCCTCCAAAACGAGATCGACATGCTCACCCTCGCCAAAGAAGAAATGGACATGGTTTCCGTAGGACTCGCCTTCACCGAGGAAGACTCCTACGCCATCTGTGAGCAAGCAAAGCCCCACATCTTCTGCTACCACGCCGGCACCACAAAAGGCGGAATCAAAGGATATGACAACGGCATGACGATCGAGCAAACCGCCGAGCAAACCGAAAAAGTCTACCAAAAATGTCGCGAGCTCAGCCCAGACACCATCCTCGTCGCCCACGGCGCAGCCATGGAAACCCCGTCCGATGCGCAATACATGCTGAACCACACCAGCGGTCACGGCTTCTGGACTGGATCCTCCACCGAGCGCCTTCCCATCGAGCGCGCCGTCTCTGCCGCCGCGAACGAGTTCCGCGGCCTCTCCTTTGACAAATAGCCCCGCTAAAAGAAAACTCAGCCTCCAAAGCCCGCCGCCTCCCCAGGTCGCGGGCTTTTTCATTCAGCACACTTCGACCTTCCCCAGCCCCCCCTACCTGCTAAACTCATAAAATGACCTCCCTCCTCAGAGCCCTCAGAGCCCTCAGAGCCCTCCTACCCCTCCTACCCTGCCTCGCATTCCTCCTCTCCTGCCTCGAGCTACCCGCCCAAGACGCCTCCCCTAACACAAGCTCCCCTCGGCCCAATATCATCATCATCATGTCAGATGACATGGGCTTCTCAGACATCGGCTGCTACGGATCAGAAATCCACACCCCCCACCTCGACTCCCTCGCCACCAATGGCCTCCGCTTCAGCCAATTCTATAACACCGGCCGCTGCTGCCCAACCCGCGCCTCCCTCCTCACCGGCCTCTACTCACACCAAGCAGGCATCGGTCACATGACCAGCAACTACGGCCTCCCCCAATACCAAGGATACCTCAACCAAAAATGCCTCACCATCGCCGAGGCCCTTCGCCCCGCTGGCTACCGCACCTACATGACCGGAAAATGGCACGTCACCGGAGCCTTCCAAGCAGACGGCCCAAAGGAAACTTGGCCCCTGCAACGCGGATTTGATAAATTCTACGGCACCTTCTTCGGCGCAGGCTCCCTCTTCGACCCCAACACCCTCGCCAGAGACAACACCCACATCACCCCCGAAAACGACCCCGAATACCAAGCAAAAGACACCTGGTACTACACCGACGCCATCTCAGATAACACCGTCAACTTCATCCACCAACACCACCAAAATCACGGCGACCAACCCTTCTTCCACTACGTCGCCTACACCGCCGCACACTGGCCCATGCACGCCCTCCCCCGCGACATCGAAAAATACCAAGGGAAATACAACCAAGGATACGCCCCCATCTACGCCGCACGCCTTGAAAAAATGAAAGCACTCGGCCTCATCGACCCCGCTTGGCAGATCCCCGGCCCCATCGGAAACTGGTCCCAAATCCCACTCAAAAAATGGGAAGCCGCCTGCATGGAAGTCTACGCCGCCATGGTCGACAGCATGGACCAAGGGATCGGCCGCATCATCTCCGCCCTCCGCGAAACTGGCCAACTCGATAACACCCTCATCCTCTACCTCCAAGATAACGGCAGCTCCGCCGAGCGCTTCGGCCGTGGCAAAGTCATCGGCCCCCTAGAACGCCCCACCGCACCCACCCTCCCAGCCATGGGGAAAGACGAACTCCAAACCCGCATGATCCCCACCCAATCACGCGATGGCTACCCCCTCCGCCGAGGCCGTGGCGTCATGCCCGGCCCCCCAGAAACCCAAATCGGATACGGCGAAAACTGGGCCAACGTCTCAAACACCCCCTTCCGCGAATACAAACACTGGGTCCACGAAGGCGGCATCTCCACCCCCCTCATCGCACACTGGCCAAAAGGCATCACCGCCAAAAACACCTGGGCAAAAGACCCCACCCACCTCATCGACCTCATGGCCACCTGCCTAGACCTCGCCAAAGCCACCTACCCCGCAGATAAAATCCCCCTCGAAGGCACCTCCCTCAAACCCATCTTCAATGGACATAAAATCAAACGCGGCAAACCCCTCTTCTGGGAACACGAAGGCAACCGTGCCGTCCGCGACCACGACTGGAAAATCGTCGCAAAAGGCATCAAAGGACCATGGGAACTCTACAACATCGCTAAAGACCGCACCGAAATGCACAACCTCGCCCAAAAGCACCCCCACCGCCTAAAAACCATGATCGCCCAATACGAAACATGGGCCAAAGAACGCGGCGTCGTCCCCTTCGGCTCATGGTCCGCCAAAAACCGCCAAAAAGGATCCCCAAAAGAAAGCTTCCAGCTCAAAGACGGCGACTCCCTCCCCGCTGACAAAGCCCCCCGCATCGCCAACCGAGCCTTCTCCATCCGTGCCGAACTCGCACAACTCCCCGCCCAAGGAGTCATCGCCGCCCAAGGAGGCAGCCACGATGGATGGGCCCTCTTCCTCAAAGACCAAGCCCTCCACTTCAGCACCCGCCGAAACGGTAAAATCCTCACCGCCACCGCTCCACTTCACCCAAACTCCTCCCCCCACCTCACCGCCGTCATCACAAAAGACAGCGTCAACCTCAGCGCCGGTGTCAGAAGCTTCCTCACCTCCAAAGGAAACTTCATCCTCACCTCCCACCCCCTAGACCCACTCGAGACCGGAAAAGACAGCAGCGGCATCGTCGGCGACTACGGCAGAAACTTCCCCCTCAGCGTCCCCCTAAAATCCCTCACCATCGAACTCCAATAAATAACTGGCCTGACCCCGCATTTTGGACAGTTCTAAACCGCAAATTCAGCTAAGCCTTGGGTTGGATTTGAGAGTGAGATATTTTTAAGACCATACCTTGTCTGGCACCTTACCCCCCCGATCAGGCACGGCCACGGATTACGGAAGTTGTGAATCGAAGCGCAGCGCAACGCAGATAGACAAATCCAAAGGACTGCCCGCAGGGCTAGGCGAAGCCATAGTCAAATGGCCATGGCGCAGGAGGCGTGACAGCCCGCCCGCCCTAACAATCCGACCGACCAACCGGAGGCTAGATCCATGGAAGGAAAAAATTTGAAAACCCCAAAATCTGCCCCACCTCAAAGCGCGTCACCCCATCGCAAGATCATTGCAAATAGGTGGATTGAGCGGAGTTTCTCTTTCATTATGCCTGGCATTTCATTATGCCTGGCAGACAAATCCTGGAGCGCATTACATCATCGATGTCTTCAACTACCTTAGAAGGTGTCTGGGCAAATGAAGGCACCACGATGGCCGCGCAAATTTTTTTCTGTAAAAGTAACTGATGATGGCCTGACTCCAGAAAATTGGAGGAGTCAAAAGTGTAGATTTGGTGGTAGAACCAAATTGAGAAATGAAAAGAAGTCGCTTTAGCGAAGAACAGAAGGTCCGCATCCTGGAGGAACTCCGGGGCGGGAAGAGCCGTAAGGAGATCTGCGCGGAACACAACATCAGCTCCCAGACAATTTCGCTTTGGAAGCGGAAGTATGGGGAAATGGACGTCAACGAAGCCCGAAAGCTCAGGGCCTTGGAAGACGAAAACGCCCGGATGAAAAGAATCATTGCCGATCAGGCGATGCAGATCGACATCCTGAAAGAAGTGAACTCAAAAAAGTGGTGAGCGTGGCATCAAAACGAAAGGTGGTGCGCGCTTTAGTGGAGCGAGAAATGGCAAAAGCCAGCGAAGTTTGCCGGGCATTGAGCCTCAGCCCGTCGACTTATTACGCGACGAGCCAACGGAGTCATCAGAGTTTGGAACTCGAGCGTGAGGCTGTTGAACTGCGTCAGAAGAATCCCCGCCACGGATACCGCCGGATCACCGCATTGATGAGGCGCGCCGGTCATGTCGTGAACGAGAAGCGGGTGCAGGCCCTTCGCCGTCGGCACGGTTTGCAAGTCCGCAAGAAACAGCGAAGAATGAAACGCGTCCATGCCGACGAAGCTCTGCGGTTAACAGCCTCGGAGGCCAATGAGGTTTGGAGTTGGGACTTCGTCTTCGATCAAACCGAATGGGGTAGCAGTTACCGGATCCTGAGCGTGATCGATGAATACACTCGGCAGTGCAAAAGTCTGCAGCCCCGCCGGAGCTACCGGGCCAGAAATGTCATTGAGGTTCTCGATGAGCTGATTGAAGAGCACGGAGCGCCGAAATACATCCGGAGTGACAACGGTCCCGAGTTCATCGCCTACGAAATTCAGGGCTGGCTCAAAAAGCGGGGAATCAAAACCCACTACATCAAGCCGGGCTCGCCCTGGGAGCAGTGTTATATCGAGAGCTTCCACGACAAACTCCGTGACGAGTTCTTGAATCGGGAGATCTTCTACTCGCTTGCCGAAGCCGAGATCCGTTTGGAGGACTGGCGGGGCGAGTATAATGCGGACCGGATCCACAGCTCGCTGGACTACCGAACGCCCGACGAGTTCGCGGCATGCTGCAAGCCTCCGTTACGGGCTACGCCCTCCACTCCGACTTGCAGCAGAGAAGAAACTCCCCTAAACCAAAACCACAGAACCCACCTCATCGAATCTACAGTTTAGACCTGTCCAATCTGTGGGGTCAGGCCAGGGTGAAGGTCTTGATCATCGCTGCGCTAAGTTTTCTAGGTTTCAGTGTTCAGCGAGAAGTTTCAAGACCATAGAATCGCTCGATGAATTTTTCTCGGCGTTGGGATTCGGAGAGGTCTTTTGAAATGCCGGACCAGACGAGTTGTCGGGCGGACTCGTTCATTTGGCAGCCGATTTCTAAGCGCTCCTGTCCTGTCTTTTTCATCATTTGACGGAAAAGGTGGTCGTTAAGCTCTTGTGGGGTGTCCTTT
>CALDZJ010000067.1 GCA_937944055.1 uncultured Verrucomicrobiales bacterium
TTCTACCTCGCGATGCAGGGCCACACCACTCTCGCTACTTTAGGCTCATCTCTCTCGGTGGCTTACCTCGTCGGCGCGATGGCCTTCGATCATTGCGCCCCCTTTTTCCAACGCCGCGATCGCAAGCTCCATGGCATTCTCTGGATTTTCTTCCGGCACGCCCCGCTGCGCACTCTCCTCATCGGGCTCATTTGCATCGGCCCCGTTCTTCTTCTTGAGAAAGCCCTTCCTTCCACACTCAGCCCAACCATCGCGATCAGCATCCTCGTCTTCACTGAAGTCCTCGGCATGGCCTGCGCCACCCTCCTCGGCTGCCACCTCGGCGCGGCTCTTTTGAAGGAAGACCCCAAGCTCATCACCGACCCTCCTCCGAAGCCTTGGACCATTTCCTATCGTGCTGTCATCCTCACGTTGACCATCTGGCTCGTCATTTTCTTCGGCTGGTGGGCCAAAGGGGCCATCACGCACGCCAACTTTCTGAAATGCCGATTCCGCCCACTTTGGCAAGAAGCCGAAATTCGCCTCCGCGACACCAGCATGATCGTTTCACTCCCCCTTCAGGTCAGAAATCGCTCAGAGAGTTCCATTGACCCGACCGAGCTCACGATTGAAGTCCAAGGAGAAGGAATCGTTGAAGGAGAAGTCACCCTGCGAGGCCCTATTATCCAAGGCAATGAGACCAAAAACCTCGAACTCACTTTCGCCGTTGATCTCAGAGAAGAGGCCATTCCCAATCTCCCAAAGTTCCTCGAAGCCCAATATTCGGCCCATCTCAAGCTGGAGCCTCCTTTATCGAAACCCTTTCTCCTGGAAATTTTTCCGCAATAAATTCTTTTTCCCCACGAAATACGATTTTAGCGTTTCAGCATGTCCACCGGAATTAGCGTGATTTGTGAGCCCGAGATTGAAGATCTCGAAGGTTACTTTGAAGAATTGGCTGAGGTCTACGAGGAACTCGCCGGTCTCCTAAAGCCCGAAGGCGTGGACATTCTTCCTTACCTTTTCTGCCCAGATAGTGATCTCTCTGAAGAAGAGGCAGAAGCCGCTGGCTACACCGAGCAGGACAAGGCCAAGATGAAGATCATTGCCACCGAGGACTTTCACGATGCCGACGAGGTCTATGATGACATCAACTCCGCCGCAGATCTCGTCCGCGGAATGGACGATAGCCTTTTTGAAAATGGCAAAAAAGCCCTGCTAGATGACCTCGAGGCCCTCGCTGAAGAACTGGAAACCCCAGTTGAGGAAAAAGTGAAAGTCCAGCTCTTGCGTGGCTAATTTGCTTTCTCGCATTCATCGCCTCCTCAAAAAATTAGCGACCATCCACCCACCGCTAGCTAAAGCGCTCGGTGAAATTCTGGATGAACTAGCGCCCGTCTCGGGCTAGGAAATCGCTCACCCGCTTCACGACCTCACCGGGGATTTCCTCTACCAAGTAATGATCATTTTTAGGATACAGATAAATGTCTTCTTCCCTCATTCCGAGATTTTCCCTTAAGAAAGGGAGTTGGCCCTCGGTGAGAATCTTGTCCTGAGTTCCCCAAAGCACCAGAGTCCGGCCCTTGAACTTCCGAAAGACCGATTGGTTCGCGGCCAAACGCCGGTATAGCGTGGGATTCAAACTCGTATAAAACTCGTAGAGAGCCTCCCCGCCCCCTTCCCGCAAGGGCTGCACATAGCCAAAACACTCCGATGAGTTCAACTTGTGATCAGAGCCCAAGCCGAGGCTTTTGAAAGTCAGCCCCAAAACCGCATCATTCGTTAAAGGGCTAACCATCGCCTTGCTAATAACCTTCGTCATCGCTCCAGGCTTAAAATCGGGAGGATTAAAACCCTCCTCCCGAATAATAGTATTTAGCACAATGAGATTTGAGATTGCCTCCCGATCCTGTCGGAGCATTTCCCAAGCTACCAGACCACCCATGTCATGAAACATCAGTGAATATTTTTTTAAGCCCAAAGATTTCGCTAAACCGCGCACCCGGCGAGCCTGCTCAGCTGGTCGATAAGCCTCTGGCTTCCGCTTCGGCTTAGAACTGCCTCCATACCCAATGAGATCCACGGGAATCACACGATGCCCCTCCGAGAGTCCACCAATCACCTTCCGATACATCCAAGACGAAGTCGGGACACCATGTAGAAGAATGATCGGACTGCCTTTTCCTAGATCCTGATACGCCAGCGAACCGACAGAAGTCGGGTGCTTTTTCTGATTCTCTCGGAAATTTTTATAAGCGATTTTCTCATGACCACTGCAAGAAACAAGAAAGAGGAAGAGGAGGAATTTCAGACCATTCATAAAGTTCAGGAGTCATGATCTTCCTAAGCCAGACCGGAGAGCGCGATCATAAAGTTCAACGAACTCATCCTTCAGGCGAATGCAGAAGCCGAGAACCCAAGGACGAAAGACAAGACAGTTTAAGTTCTCAAAGACACGCCGCCGCAATCATCTCGATCATCTTGATGTGAAACGAACTCTCCAAATTTCACGACTTCATGATCTCAATTTGTGCTGGCGCTGAGGCAGGAATTTTGAATTAATTCACTGGTAATGAACCGATTAAACATCTTCGCTAACTCATGTATCTTATGCTCTTTCGCGATCGTCTCCTGTAAAGAAGAGGTCCAACCAGAAGCCACGAAGCAAGCTCTTACGCTTCAAGACTTCGCCATGGATCAAGAAGCTGAGGATGCTGCCGCCGCCCAGAGTGAGACCATTGCAGAAGCGCAGAAAATGAAAGACGACATTAATGCGAAAACAAAAGCTTCCGAGGAAAACGCAGAAAAATTGAATCAAATCCTGCAAGGCAAATAGCAGAAAGCGTGCTGGATACGCACATCACTCCCTCATCACAAAAAATCCCCCCTCCTCCTCAGAACCTCGGGAGACCTGCCTCACCATCGCCTCCTTTTTCCTTCCCATCTCTAAGCAATAGCGAGAAGCCATCTCCTTCACAAAATTCCGCCCTCCCATCGCCACACCACTCGTGAATGAGTTCACCCTCTTCCGCAAAGCCTCTGCCGGCCTCACCAGCCCCTCCTGCTCGATCACCTTTGCTCGCGCCTCCCTCTTCAACCCGCCTGCCCTCCGCTTCCCTTTCTCTCCC
>CALDZJ010000068.1 GCA_937944055.1 uncultured Verrucomicrobiales bacterium
TCCGGCTACGACCCCGTCACCCAAACCGCTGAACTCAAAGTCTGCCCCGTCCGCATCAAGCCCAGCTAAAGGAGCCGTGGCGCCCCCGCCACTTATCAACCAAGCCCCCAAGCCATGTTCCTCGACCCCAAAAAGGAACTAAAAATCCACCATCACGACCTCCCCCACTGGCAGCAAGAAAACGTCTACATCTTTATCACCTGGCGGCTCTATGACTCCGTCCCCCAGCCCCTCCTCAAAGACTGGAAAGCTCGCCAAAAAGAATGGTTTCATTGCCACCCAAAACCCTGGGACGAGCGCACCGAAAAGCTCTTCCATCAAACCTTCTCCTCCGAGTTCGAACAATGGCTCGACCAAGGCCTCGGCGATTGCCTTCTCCGCGACAAAGAGAACGCCCAAATCGTAGCCGACTGCCTTCTCTACGATCACGAAAAGCTCTACGAAATAGACAGCTTCATCATCATGCCTAATCACGTCCACCTCCTCGTCAGACTCCATGACACCCCCCTAGAAAGACTCATGCAAGCGTGGAAAAGCGTCACCTCTCACCGCATCAACAAGCGACTCAAAAAATCAGGCCCTCTTTGGCAAGCTCGGTATTGGGACCGAATTCTAAGAAACCCGCAGCACCTTCTTAAAACAAGAAACTACATCCAAAAGAATCCTGAAAAAGCAAACCTCCCCCAGAGCGACTTCATCCTCTGGATGAAATAAAGGAGCCGCGGCGCCCCCGCCGCTCCTCAACCAAGCCCCCCCTCAAAGGAGCCGTGGCGCCCCCGCCACTTATCAACCAAGCCCCCCACGCCACCACTCCCTCCTCTCCAATGAAACCCTCGAAGCCTACCCAGATTTCACCGTCATAGCCAACCGTCATGGCCGAAGCGGAACTCAAAATCGAAACCACCACGAGATCACCACTCGGAACAGTCTTCACTGGCTCCGTTTTCTGGAACCACTTCATATGCTCCTAGGATGTATTCGTGAAATGCCTTGAGTGCAAATGGCCTTAGAGCCAAGATTAAGAGAGATGATAAAGTTTTGGATGATTCCCTTCACTGCTCTCGCGCTACTAAGTCACTTTTGTAACGGGGCTGAAAATCTTTTTGGTGTCTTTGACTTTGACCTCCGAGGTGAGACTCATGGAGAGCAAATTCAGAGAATCGAGAAGATTGGCTATGACGGATTTGCGGTGGTTCTAAATACTCCAAGCGCTCTGAAAACGTTCGAGCAACGACTCGCCGAGCAAGCTAAGATGAAGGTCATTGTTGGCCTTTTTCAAGTCCACTGCGATACCCCAGAACACCTCAATCGGCCACATTTGAAAAATGTCGTAAAGGCTCTTGCTCAACACAAGGCAAAGCTTTGGCTCAGTATTAATGGCCCCAAAGATGAAGAGAAGATCATCCGTTTGATTCAAGAAGTAGCGGACGCTGCTGCTGAGAAGAATGTCACGGTTTCACTCTACCCTCATGACAATACGGCGATGGAAACAGCGGAAGAAGCCCTAATGATGCGGGAGAAATCTGGGCGCCAAAATTTGACGATCAGCATACACCAATGCCATGAGATGCGTGCCGGAAACACCGATCGTCTTGCTGATATCATCGCAAAAGTAGGTTCACACCTAGACCTCGTGACGATTTGCGGCTCGAACATTAAAATGTCAAAAGAGGAAAAAAATTGGGATGATGCGATCAAGCCGCTTGGCGAAGGAGACTATGACCCTAAGAAATTTTTACGCCTCCTTACAGACGCGAGTTTCAAGGGCCCTGTGATTCTCCACACCTACGGACTCAAGAAAAAACCTGACAGCCACTACCAAACTTCCTTCGAGATCTATCAAAAAATGGTCGCAGAAATCACTCGTGAAAAATCATCCAAGTAAAACTATGAAACCACTATTCCTATTCGCCCTTCTCTCCTTTTCTTTCATTCTCAGCTCTACCGGGGAAGAGCAGCCCAATCACCAAATGGAAGTCATGAAGAAGCCTCTTCGAGTCACCACTTCTCATAAATTTAACCTTACTGCCGAACAGGTTTGGAAACTCATCGCAGGTTTTAATACTCTCCCAAATTACCATGCCGCCATCACAACGAGTGAACTCTCGGAAGGTGGAATGGTAAGAAAAATCGGGATTAGCGAAGCAGCTGGAGGAGGGCATGTGGTGGAGCGTCTCGTTTACCTCAATGATGAAACCCGGGAATTCAGCTATAAGATCACCGAGCTCATCAACTCGCCCCTTCCCTTCCGGAACTATCAGGCCTTTGTGCGATTAGTGTCTCATGATGACAATTCTTGCACGCTCCATTGGGGTAGCTTTTTCACCGTCGAAGGATCGAGCGAAAAAGAAGCAGACGAGCTCGCGAAGGCGATCTACCAAGGCTGCTACGATGGGATTACCAAAGTGCTAAAAAAGGAATAATGACTCGACCGAGGTCCGCTCCACGCTCGGAGTCAGGCAAGGCCTTACGCTCGGCTTCTCGGCGCATTATGTGATCCTGCTCAAGCAGCGAATGCCTCCCCCGCCTGATGCCATTCACCCGTAAAAATCGTGCCTACGATGCCAATAAATTGGAAAAAAGTCCTCATCGGTAATTGGTCATGGAAGCGCCCCTTCTTCAGCATCGCTTGGATATATGCCCTTCTGCTTCTCTTTGCCATTTTCTGCGCCGATAAGCTCATCTTCCAGCCACCCGGCACTCCCTACCCTAAGGATCGTTCTCACTTTATGATCTTAGGTGAAGGAGCTGAAACCACCGCGATTTACTATCGTCCTCCAGCCGCCGAGATGCCCACCCTCCTCTGGTCCCACGGCAACGCTCAAAATCTCGCTTCTCTCAAACCAGCCCTCGACTCTCTCAACATTCAGGGATTTGGCGTCATCTCTTACGATTACCCAGGCTACGGCGAAAGCGGCGGCAGCCCATCTGAAAAAGGCGCTTATCGCACGATCGAAGCCACCTATCGACACCTCACTGAGACCCTCGGTACTCCAGCCCATGACATCATTCTCATCGGCCAATCCGTCGGTTCCGGCCCCACTTGCTGGCTAGCCTCGCAAGCAGAACATCGCAGTGTCGTCCTCATCGCACCATTCCTCAGCGCTTTCCGCACCGTGACTCAAGTCCCCATCTTCCCGGCTGATCGATTTCCCAATCTCCAGCGCATCCCCGAGCTTCACTCCCCCCTCCTCCTCATCCATGGCGAAGACGATCAAATCATCCCCTTCAAACACGGCAAAACACTCTTTGAGCTCTCTCCCGCTCTACAAAAAACCTTCATCGCGGTCCCTGGAGCTGGGCACAACGACCTCTTCGTCCAAGCCGACTTCGATTTCTTCACCGTCCTCGGCGAGTTCTCGAAACACCAATAGGAAAAATACTCCTTAGCCCTCGCGCCCCTAGCTCAAGTCCTCTGCCGTGACGCTCCGCTGCTCGCGCGTTCCCAACTCCACCGCCTGGTCCACCACGCGCGACGGATCATCATCGAAACGATACCCGTGACAATTTGGACAAATCACCACCTCAGCGGTAACAATCGAGTCGCACCCCTCGCAGACCTTATAAGCCACGGGGTTATTTGCAATCTCTCGTGCTTTAGCGAGACGATCTTGCTGCTGAGTATCTGCCATCCGAGGACAAAATAAGGGTCCTGAGGAAATCCCTCAAGACCCTTGTGAAAAATCTTTGAGAAATTAAGCAGGCTTGATCGCCTTATTCGTCCGGCTCTTCAAATTTGCCGCCTTGTTCTTCTGGAAAATATTCCTCTTCGCAGCCTTATCGACAGCTGAGGTGAAGTCTCGGAAAGCCTCCATTGCCTCATCATTCTTACCCTCTTCCGCAGCAGATAACGCCTTCTTCTGAAGGGTTTTAATACGGCTCTTAGCGGCACGGTTTCTCTCTGTGCGCTTTTCGATTTGACGCACTCTTTTTTCTGCAGACTTATTGTTGGCCATAGGACGATCCCGTTGGACGGGAGCGGGAAAATAGGGAAAAGCCACGAGGTGTCAAGTTCCAGTCCACGGAAATTTACATAGCACCCCAGCCCTTCCTGTGGAAGGATCCCCGCATGAAGACTAGCACCTCCCTCCTGATGAGCCTTCTCATCGGAATCTCCTCAGCCCAAGAAAGGCCGGACATTCCCGAAGACCTTCTCGATGACGAGCACTTCCGCACCGAAAGTGCCCTCAATGAGTTCACCGTGCCCTCGATCGCCAAGGTCTTTAATGAGTTGGAAAAAATCTCACCTCTCTCATACGACTCCGCTCACCTCAAGAACCACGAGCGCCTTCCGCTGGACCGCTCCCGCCTCGCTCTCCGACTCGGCACCTTAATCGCCGATGGCTTCATTGCGGTGCAAACTGGCAACTCTGATGACGTCCCCAAAATCGCCTCCCACATCTCACGCTACGCCAAGGCCCTTGGCGCAGGCGAGCAGATTAAAAAGCACGCAGCCTCCCTGCTCGATCACGCGAAGGCTAAGGACCTTGCTAAACTTAAAACCGCCCTCGCGGCCACCCAGCGCGATGTCGAGCGTGAGCTCGCAAGCCTGCGGGATCCCGACCTCTCCCACCTCATCTCGCTCGGTGGCTGGCTTCAAGCGCTCGACTCCGCCTCCATCGCGGTTGATAAAAAATTCAGCCCCGAGCGCGGCATCACCCTCTTTCGTGAAGACGTCGCAGACTACTATGCTGAGTCGATTGGCTCGCTAGATCCTGCCATCAGTGCGCGGGCGCACATTGTCAAAATGCGCGTCCTCCTTCAAGGCCTCCGCAACGCCATGGTCCTTGCCGAAGGCAACGAGCCCACCGCGGAGCAAGTCAAAGACATCACCGAAGTCTCTGCCGAACTCGTTAAAATCGCACGTAAATAACTCATAAATGACCCTCCTCCTCGGACTTGGAATCATCGGGTCCCGCAGCGCCGATCAACTCGCCGCCGCCGGACAAGCACTCAGCACTTGGAACCGCAGCCCAAAGGATCGCCCAGAGTCTGTCACCGATCTCACCGCTGCCACCGCCGAAGCAGAGGTCATCCTGTGCTACCTTCGCGACGAAGTCGCAGTGCGTGAAATTTTCAATCTGATCAAAGGCTCCCTTAATGAACAAAAAACCTTCATTAACCACGCCACGATCGATCCCGAGACCACGATGTGGCTCGCTCGCCAGTGCCAAGAAATCGGCTGTGGTTTTCTCGATTGCCCCTTCACTGGATCGCGCGATGCCGCCGCCGCAGGAAACCTCATCTACTACGTCGCAGGGGACTCGGCCCTCCTCGAAAGACACCGAGCCTTACTTGAGATCACCTCGAAAGAAATCATCTTCCTCGGTCAGCCCCCTGCTGCCACCGTGGTCAAAATCACCACCAATCTCGCCACTGCCGCCTCGATCCAAGCCCTCACCGAAGCGCTCGAAATCTCCCGCCGCCACGGAGTTGACCCTCGCGCTTGGCATACAGCGGCCAAGCTCAATGGCTGCTACGCTCCTGTGATGGGCATGAAACTTCCCACCATGCTGGAGAATGATTTCACCCCTCATTTCTCGGCTGAAAACATGGCCAAAGACACCCAATACGCGATCCAACTCGCCGATGCCTCTGGCGTCACCGCGGACCTGAATCACCTCACCTGGGCACGCCTCTTCGAAGCCGAAATGCGCGACGCTGCCGAGGATTTCTCAGCCACCGTTCGCCAACATCAAACCACCGATCTCGAACTCGAGGACGAAGATGACATTTCCTGCAGCCGCATCCGCCTCACCGGCCCTGATGCCGAGCGCTACCTCAATGGACAGGTCAGCAATGACGTGCGCCTCACCGAAGACGGACGCATGATCGAAGCCTGCATCCTAGACGCCAAGGGCAAGCTCCAGTTCTTCGTACAAATCCACCGCGAGGGCGAAGACCTCGTCGTGCAAGGCCCCATCGAAATGGCCGAGGAACTTCACGCCCGCCTCGACAAATACCTCATTGCCGATGACGTCGAGCTCATTGACGAAAGCATGGATGACGAAGCCTTCATCACCGTGCCGAATGAAACCCGCCGCATCCTTGACGGCATTCCAAGGTGGCCAAATGAAATCCACCCCGGCATTCTCCCTCCCGAAGCCAGCCTCGAAGAGCGTTCCATTTCCTACACCAAAGGCTGCTACACCGGCCAAGAAGTCATCTCCCGGATGAAGCGAGCAGGCAAAACAAACCGCCACCTCGTGAAGCTCTCGCTTGATAAACCCCTCATTCCCACCACCGCAAAACTCATGGTCGGGGATAAGGAAGCAGGTATCATCACCTCGGTCGCCTCCCATGTCGGGGAAGGTGAAATCGCCCTCGCTTACCGCCTGCGTAAATTCGAAGAGCACCGCGAATTCGACATCGCCTCCCCCGCCTCCAGCGAGATCATCGGCAAAGCAACGGTCAGATAAAGGAGCCGTGGCGCCCTCGCCACTTCTCAACCCCCGCCCCGCAACCCCAGCTCCGCAACCCCCGCTCCGCAACCAGAGTGAGGTAGCGCCCAGCTTCTTGCTCTAG
>CALDZJ010000069.1 GCA_937944055.1 uncultured Verrucomicrobiales bacterium
AATGCCACGAATTGCAGAATCCGAAATCGAACGTATCAAATCTGAAACCGACCTCATCGCGCTCATCCAGTCGCGAGGGACGACCTTGAAAAAACAGGGAGCCAACTGGACGGGGCTTTGCCCGTTCCACCCCGATGAAAAAACGCCGAACCTGATCGTGACCCCGGGCAAGGGCCTCTTCCGCTGCATGGCGAGCCAGTGCGGGAAAAGTGGAAACGCGATCCAGTTCGTGCAGTGGCACGATGGCGTGAGCTTCCGCCACGCTTGCGAAGTCCTCGCGACCGGCGGCAAAGCCGCCTTTGCGCAGACGAACGGAAAAACGAAAGTCGCGACGGTCCCGAAACTTCCTTGCCCGCTCGACACCGCCGCCGATCAAAGCAAGCTCCTCGACCAGGTTGCGGACTTTTACCACGGGAAAATCGACGAAGCGGCCTTGGCGTATCTCGCCTCTCGCGGCCTCGATGACGAGGCGATGGTGAAGCGGTTCAAACTTGGATTTTCCGACCGAACTCTCGGCCTCCGGATCCCGCTCAATAACCGGAAGGAAGGTGAAGAACTCCGCGACAAACTCAAAGCGCTCGGAGTTTACCGCCAGAACGGCCGCGAACATTTGAACGGTTGCCTCACCGTGCCGATTTACGACGCGCAAGGCCAGCCGGTGCAGATTTATGGGAGACGAATCAGCCCCGCCACCCCGAAGGGCAACCGCCATCTTTACCTTGCCCGAGCACTTGCCGGAATCTTCAACTTTGAAGCTCTCAAAAGTCGTGAAATCATCCTCACCGAAAGCATCCTCGATGCTCTCACATTTTACCGCCACGGCATGCAATCGGTGACCTGCACCTACGGAACGGCCAACCTTACCGACGAATTTTTTCAGGCCATCAACGCCGCAAAAGTCGAGAGCGTTCGCCTCGCCTTCGATGCCGATGAAGCGGGAGAAAAAGCAACGGCTCAAGCCGCGGCGAAGCTCGCCGCCTTCGGCATCGAGTGCCATCAAATCAAGCTCCCATGGGGATCAGACGCGAACAGCTACGCCCTTGAGCAAGGCGGGGAAGCCTTGCGCCAAGCGGTGAAGAACGCCCAATGGATGGGCACGGCAAAAGCTTGCACTCCCTCACGGTCGCCCGCTGCTCCCCCTCAAAAGTCCGAGCCACCTTTCATAAGTGGTACAAAAGTAGCTTCTTCTTTAGCTGCTTCCTCTGGCTCTGAAACGGTGGCTAAAAATAAGAAGGCCGAAGCTCCTCAGGTTCTTCTCGAGCGCAAAGGCGAGCATTATGAAATGGCTTTCGGTGAGCGACTTTACCGAGTCGGAGGACTTGAGCGAAACAACTCGCTGGAAGTCTTGAGAATCACGCTCCGTATCGCGTCCGAAGGACTCATGCACGTGGATAGCCTCGACCTCTATCGAGACGGCGAGAGGAGGAGATTTATTGATCGAGCGAGTGAAGAAACCTTGCTCGAAAAAGATCTTTTGAAGCGGGACATTGGCAAGCTCCTCCTTGCGCTCGAGCAAGCGCAGGAAAAAAGACTGAGCGAACCGGCGGAGGCTTCCGAGGTCGTTGAATTGACGAGGGATGAAGAGGAGGAGGCAATGAAACTTCTGAAATCGCCCAAGCTCCTCGACCGTATCACCGAGGCTTATGACGAAGCCGGAATCGCAGGAGAAACCAACAACCTGCTCGCGGCCTATCTCGCTTGCGCGAGTCGCAAACTCAGCAAGCCGCTTGCGGTCATCATCCAGTCGACCAGTGCCGCCGGAAAGAGCACTTTGATGGAAGCTGTCTTGAGTTTTTTCCCGCCGGAGGAGCAAGTGAAATACTCTGCGATGACAGGCCAAAGCCTCTACTACCTGGGCGAAACGAATCTTAAGCATAAGATCCTCGCCATCGTCGAAGAAGAAGGAGCAGAAAAGGCCAGTTACGCCCTCAAGCTCCTGCAGTCGGAAGGGGAGTTGACCATCGCCAGCACGGGCAAAGACCCGCAATCGGGCCGGATGGAAACCCAAGAATATCACGTGGAAGGCCCCGTCGCGATCGTCTTCACCACCACCTCGATCGACATCGACGAAGAGCTCATGAACCGTTGCCTCGTTCTCACGGTCGATGAATCGAAGGCTCAGACCGAGCGCATCCACGAGCTGCAGCGCGAGGGCCGCACCATCGAGGGAATCCTTGCCGCCGAGAAACGAAAAGACATCCAGCGCCTCCTCCAAAACGCGCAAAGGCTTCTACGCCCCATGAGGATCGCCAACCCTTTTGCCCGTCATCTGACCTTCACCAGTGGCCGAACCAGAACGCGCCGTGATCATGAAAAATACCTCACTCTCATCGACACCATTGCGCTCCTCCACCAACACCAGCGCGAAACGATCAAACATGTGGTCAACGGGCGCGAAGTCGAAATGCTCTCTGTCACGATCGAAGACATCGAAGCCGCCAACAAAATCGCGCCCGAAGTCCTAGGCCGATCCTTGGACGAACTCCCACCACAAACGCGCAGCCTCCTGGAGAAGATCAAAACCCTCGTTCGT
>CALDZJ010000070.1 GCA_937944055.1 uncultured Verrucomicrobiales bacterium
ACGAACGAGGGTTTTGATCTTCTCCAGGAGGCTGCGCGTTTGTGGTGGGAGTTCGTCCAAGGATCGGCCTAGGACTTCGGGCGCGATTTTGTTGGCGGCTTCGATGTCTTCGATCGTGACAGAGAGCATTTCGACTTCGCGGCCGTTGACCTGGTGCTTGATCGTTTCGCGCTGGTGTTGGTGAAGCAAGGCGATGGTGTCGATGAGGGTGAGATATTTTTCGTGATCGCGGCGGGTTCTGGTGCGGCCACTAGTGAAGGTCAAATGCCTCGCAAAAGGGTTGGCAATTTTGAAGGGTTGGATAAGGCGTTGCGCGTTTTGCATCACTCGCAGGACGTCTTTTCGTTTCTCGGCAGCAAGGATTCCTTCAATGGTTCTCGCCTCGCGTTGGAGCTGGTGGATGCGCTCGGTTTGCTCGGTGGATTCATCGACGGTGAGGACGAGGCAGCGGTTCATGAGCTCTTCGTCGATGTCGATTGAGGTTGTGGTGAAGACGATGGCGACGGGGCCTTCCACGTGATATTCTTGCGTTTCCATGCGGCCCGTCGTGGCGTCTTTTCCGGTGCTGGCAATCGTGAGTTCTCCTTCACTTTGGAGGAGTTTTAAAGCGTAGGAGGCTTTTTCGGCGCCCTCTTCTTCCACGATGGCGAGGATCTTGTGTTTGAGGTTGGTTTCACCCAGGTAGTAAAGGCTTTGGCCCGTCATGGCGGAGTATTTCACTTGGTCTTCATCGGGGAAGAAGCTCAAGACCGCTTCCATCAAGGTGGACTTTCCGGCGGCGCTCGTGCTCTGGATGATGACCGCCAAGGGCTTGGCCAGTTTGCGACTCGCGCACGCGAGGTAAGCCGCAAGGAGGTTGTTGCTTTCACCCGCAATTCCCGCTTCGTCGTAAGCTGCGGTGAGGCGGTCAAGGAGCTTGGAGCTTTTGAGAAGTTGCATTGCTTCGTCTTCTTCATCCTTTGTCATTTCAGGGATTTCTGGACCGTCCGCCGGTTCCGTGAGTCTTTTTTCCTGCGCTTGTTCCAGGGCGAGAAGGAGCTTGCCCAAGTCACGTTTTAAGAGGTCTTTTTCGAGCAAGGTTTCCTCACTGGCGCGTTCGATGAACTTGCGCCGCTCGCCATCGCGGTAGAGGTCGAGGCTGTCAACGTGCATCAGTCCTTCACTCGCGATGCGGAGGGTGATTCTGAGAACCTCAAGCGAGTTGTTCTTTTCCAAACCACCCACTCGGTAAAGCCGCTCGCCGAAAGCCATTTCATGATGATCGCCTTTGCATTCAAGTTCGATCAGAGCGGGCTGAAGCTCTTCTTTTTTAGCCACCGTTTCAGCGGTCGGGCTAGCAGCTTTAGCAACTAAAGAAGAAGCTACTTTTGTACTAGGTTTACTAGAGTTCTCGGACTTTTGAGGGGCTGCCTGTCCATACCAGATCGCGTTTTTAACACTCTGCCGCAAGGCCTCACCTCCTTGCTCAAGGGCGTAGCTGTTGGCATCGGCCTTCCACGGGAACTTGATTCGGTGCACCGTCAGGCCGTGGGCGACGAAGCGCTCGGCATCCCGCACAAAGGCCCGTTCTCCCGCTTCGTCGTTGTCGTAGGCGATGCGCACGCTTTCGATTTTGGCCGCGATGATCGCTTGAAAAAGTTCGTCGGTGAGGTTGGCCGTGCCGTAGGTGCAGGTCACCGATTGCATCCCGTGGCGGTAAAATGTCAGGGCATCAAGGAGGCTTTCGGTGAGGATGATTTCGCCCCCGGCTTGCCCTGCGTGCCCTCGGCCGCTGAGGGCTTCAAAGTTGAAGATTCCGGCAAGCGGTCGGGCAAGGTAAAGGTGCCGGTTGGCCTTCGGAGTCGCGGGGCTGATTCGTCGTCCATAAATCTGCACCGGCTGGCCTTGGGCGTTGTAAATCGGCACGGTGAGGCAACCGTTCAAATGTTCACGGCCGTTCTGGCGATAGACGCCGAGGGCTTTGAGTTTGTCGCGGAGTTCCTCACCTTCCTTCCGATTGTTGAGCGGGATCCGGAGGCCGAGTGTTCGGTCGGAAAATCCAAGTTTGAACCGCTTCACCATCCCCTCGTCATCAAGGCCGCGAGAAGCGAGATAAGCCAAGGCCGCTTGGTCGAGTTTCCCGTGGTAAAACTCCGCAACTTGGTCGAGGAGCTTGCTTTGATCGGCGGCGGTATCGAGCGGGCAAGGAAGCTTCGGGACGGTCGCGATTTTCGTTTTCCCGTTCGTCTGCGCAAAGGCGGCCTTGCCGCCGGTCGCTAGGACTTCGCAGGCGTGCCGAAAGCTCACGCCATCGAACCACTGCACGAACTGGATTGCGTTCCCACTTTTCCCGCACTGGCTCGCCATGCAGCGGAAGAGGCCCTTGCCCGGGGTCACGATCAGGTTGGGCGTTTTTTCATCGGGATGGAACGGGCAAAGCCCGGTCCAGTTGCTTCCCTGCTTTTTGAGGGTCGTCCCCCGCGACTGGATGAGCGCGATGAGGTCAGTTTCAGATTTGATTCGGTCGATTTCGGAGTCGGCAATTCTTGGCATTTTTCTAGGTCTGGTCTGGAACCAAAAGACCTCCCGCGCTACCGTCTTCACGAAGCGCTGGGCAGATTGGCTCACGTTTTTATTGAGAGCCAAGTGGTGAACTTCTTCCCGGAATGACACCGCTTGGCTTTTTGCGTTTTGAAAACCCGTCAAGACGGAAGACCGCAAATTGAAGTTTTCGAAACTCATTTGCCTAATTGACACGATACTGTCAATTTCTAATCTAATGATCATGCAAATTAACCGTTTTCCGCAAAGCACGCCTTACAATGAAGTTGTGCCAGGACGTCCACCACTCACCGAAGCTCCCAAAAGCGGAGCAAGGCTTGCCGCGCTCCGAAATGCCGCAAATCTTTCGCAAGCCCAACTCGCCGAGGCCATCGATGTCCCGGCCCGATCAATTTCGTTTTATGAGCGCAAGGCGCAGAGCATTCCCTCCCACTTGGTCGCACGGCTTGCGAAAGCCCTCGAAGTTTCCGCCGAGGAACTTCTCGGTCTCGAAGCACCAAAACCAAAAGCCAAGCGCGGACCCAAGTCCGAGCTTGAGAAGCGACTGGAACAAGTCCGCACGCTTCCGCGCGGAGCGCAAAAGCGGATTCTTGATGTCGTTGACGCCATGCTTGCCCAAGAAGAGACGCGAGTCTCTTGATTCTCTTGGCGGGGCGGCAGCCCCGCTTCTCTTTGGCAGAGCCGCCAGCTTCTTTTTATTTCCGGCGACCGATAGGGAGTGTGGCTTTTTGGGCGACGAACCAAAACGGGGGCGCGACCACTCTCAAACTGGCGGCTCTGCTCGAAGGCGGCGGCATACGCTTTCGAACGAACCAAAAAACTCCCGTGCGCGTTACGCCGCCTGAGCTCATGCAGGCCGCGTTGGGGTTTGCGAACTCGCCTTACGATTTCCCCCGGCCGGCAGTGACCTTGAGAGTGGTTCGCCCACTGCGACAGCGGCGCGGAGCTTTCGTTCGACTGGCCGAGCCTTTGGCGAAGGACTTTGCCGCGCAAAGTCCGTATGGACCAGAGCCGCCGAGGTGGTTGCGGGGTCAAGTGGAATAGGGGTCGGACGTCGAAAAGGTTCCACTCGAGGCCGTGACCGCCCGACGGCAAAGCGAGAAGGAAAACTCCGAACCCGCCAAAAAAGGGGCCCGATGCGCTTCCCTGCCCCGGCGCTGCTGGTCGGTGGGTTTGCGGAGGACTGAGGCGAGGGACGAGGCTGAGACCGAAGCCGGGCCGGAGGGTGGTGCGGAGCGGGGCGGCGGGGCGGCATGGGGTGAGGCACGATCCCGATGCCGTGGGCCGGAGGGCGGCGCGGAGCTGCGGGCGGGCTGGCGCGACTCCTGCAAGGAAGCCCATTTTTCACCAACCCGACGAAGGAGGCAAATCACGAAGTTGGGCGCACCGGCCATGACTTCACACA
>CALDZJ010000071.1 GCA_937944055.1 uncultured Verrucomicrobiales bacterium
GGGCTTCCTCTTTGGGCGCATTATGGGAGTTTTGTTTTTTGAAACGCGGGAATTTTGAATCGCGCCTTTCACGGATGTGGCCTAGTCTCATGGCCGTGAACCCCTGCCCCTACTGCCAAAATCCAGTTCAAGAAAATGCCCCCGAGTGTCCACAGTGCGGGATCGATGGTGATAAGTTGACGCGCATCATGGGGCCAATGCCGGTGATTTTTGGAGGGCTTTCACAAAGCGGAACCCTTCTGGGAGCACGTGAGGTGAAGGGGCTGGTCAAGGTGATTGATCGCTACCAGCGCCGCTTTCCGCAAAGCCGCCTGCATTTTTTATTACGACAATTCCCGCAAGAAATGGACTTTAAGGTCGTTCTTTTTTGGCTCTTTAATCATGCGGGTCTCTCGTCCCAGGGGAGTAAAGATGGGAGCAATCGTGATGCTGTCATTGTGATTGATCCGAGCCGTGGGAAAGCGGGCTTGATTGTCGGTTACGGCTTGGAGCCTCTGCTCTCGCAAAAGGCGATGGATGCCGTGGTCCTCAGTGGGAAAAAGGAGCTGGAGAGTGGCGATTATGGTGCCGCCTTTGAGGCGATGACGAGTGAGCTGACGGATCGACTCCGCGAGATTTGTGGCTCTTTGCCGGAGGCTGTCGGCCTATCTACTCAGCTTTCGGTTGAGGAAGTGGACGATTATTAGGACCCTTTGCTTGGGGGTCTTGGCTTGGTGGTCCGATCATCAAGGAGGCGGTGTAATTGCTCAATTTCTTCATCCCGGTGCGCTGCGCTCAGGGTGATGCGGAGACGCGCGCTGCCACGTGGGACGGTAGGGTAGCGGATCGCGGGGACGAGGAATCCTGCCTCTGCAAGCGCTTGAGAGGCAGTGAGAGCAGCCTCGTTCTCTCCGATGATCTTGGGTATGATGGGAGTGGGGGAGTGAAAGCGCTGGCAGTGGTGCTGGAGTTTTTTTTGTAAGGCCTGTCCTTCTGAAGATTGGAGGACTTTTAAGGCGGCGAGGCTGGCGGCGGCTTGGGCGGGAGGAGGGGCGGTGGAGTAGATGAAGGAGCGGGCTTTATTAACGAGGAGATCGATCCAAGGGCGAGAGGCAGCGAGGTAGCCACCGGCTGAACCGAGGGCTTTGCCTAAGGTGCCCATTTGGAAATCGATCTGTTCTTGTAATCCGAGGGCTGTAGCGAGGCCTTCTCCCCGTGGCCCTAGGACGCCAATCGCGTGGGCTTCATCAAGGAGAAGGAGGGCGCCGTATTGTTCTTTGAGCGCGACAATCTCGGCGAGTGGGCAGAGATCGCCATCCATCGAGAAGACGGACTCGGTAATGATCAAAGTACGGCCTTTACTAGAGTTCAGGAGTTTTTCGAGTTTGTTTAGATCGTTGTGAGGGAAAACTCGAAGGGTGGCGCCAGAGAGGCGGGCGGCATCGATGAGGCAGGCGTGGGCCAGTTTATCGAGGATGATGGTGTCGTCTTTTCCCGCTAGCGAGGGGATCACGCCCATGGCGGTGGCGTAGCCGTTCGCAAAGGTGAGCGCGGCTTCGGTTTTTTTATGGAGTGCTAGGGTTTCCTCCAGCTCGTGAAAGAGGCTGAGTGATCCGCAGACGAGGCGCGAGGCGGTCGCACCGGTGCCGAAGTCTCGGAGGGCCTTCTGAGCCGCTTCTATTAAGCGGGGGTGCTTTGAGAGGCCGAGGTAGTCATTTGAGGAAAAATTAGAGAAGTCACGTCCCTCGATTTGCACAAGAGTCGGGGAGGGTGAGTGAGGGCTCGGCTTGAGCGGGCGCAAGGAGCGGAGGAGGCCCTTGTCATTAAGGTCGGAGAGTTCTTCGAGCGGGGTTTTCATTCATTTGGCCTCGGCGACCTCTTGCGAAGGATCTTGAAGTGCTTAGAATTGAAAAACTAGAGCAAAAAAAATCGATTCATCGCTTCAGAGTTTTTAGTGAACAAAAAAGTGTTATGATTCGTTTAAGAAGAACAAACGATGAACAAATTAACGACGAAATTACAGGAGGCCCTGCAGAGTGCGCAGCAGATTGCCCTGCGTGCGGCGCACCCTGAGTTGCGCAGCATGCACCTTTTGCTAGCGCTCTTGCAGCAGGAAGGGGGGATGATGACACCTCTCGTGGAGAAAGCGGGGGGGGATCTGACCTCGCTCAAGGCTGCGGTGGCGGCAGCGCTAGATCGTGAGCCGCGCGTTCAAGGAGCTGGCTCGCAGCCACAAATGAGCTACGGCTTGCGCAGTGCTCTCGATAAAGCAGATCAGATCCGCGAAGAAATGGCTGATGATTTCCTCAGCGTCGAGCACGCCGTTTTGGGGATTTTGAAAGACGATTCTCCGGGCGGAAAATTACTGAAAGAAGCGGGCCTAACGGCTGAAAAATTCGCAGAGGCCTTGAAGGAGATTCGGGGTTCCCAAAAAGTGCTGGATGAAGATCCAGAGGGGAAATATCAGACCCTCGAAAAGTATGGTCAAGATCTCACGGCGAAGGCTCGTGAGGGGAAAATTGACCCGGTGATCGGGCGCGATGAAGAAATCCGCCGCGTGATGCAGGTGCTTTCTCGGCGGACCAAGAATAACCCAGTTCTGATTGGTGAGCCGGGAGTGGGTAAGACTGCGATTGTGGAGGGCTTGGCACGGCGAATCGTGAGCGGAGATGTTCCGGACTCTATGAAGAATAAGCGTCTCATTTCGCTCGATCTCGGGGGGATGCTCGCGGGCGCGAAGTATCGCGGTGAATTCGAGGAGAGGTTAAAGGCCTTTTTGAAAGAGATTACGGATTCGGAGGGCGAGATGATTCTTTTTATTGATGAACTCCACACCATCGTTGGGGCCGGAGCGAGCGAGGGCGCGGTCGATGCCTCGAATTTGCTGAAACCGCAACTGGCGCGCGGCGAGCTGCATACCATCGGGGCCACCACCCTTGATGAGTATCGTAAATATATCGAAAAGGACGCGGCCCTTGAGCGGCGCTTTCAACCCGTCCAGGTCGGCGAGCCCAGCGTGGAAGACAGTGTCGCGATTTTGCGAGGTCTCAAGGATCGCTATGAGGTCCATCATGGGGTGAGGATTCAAGATAGCGCGATCATCGCGGCGGCTCAGCTGAGTGATCGCTACATTTCAGACCGCTTCCTGCCGGATAAGGCGGTGGACTTAATTGATGAAGCGGCCTCGCGATTAAAGATCGAGCTGGACTCCATGCCGACTGAAATTGACCAATTGGAACGTCAGGTCATGCAGTTGGAGATGGAGCGGCAAGCCTTGGAAAAAGAGAGTGATGAGGCCTCCCTGAAACGCCTTGAAAGCGTTAAAAAAGAGATGGCAAACCTTAAGGAAGATTCGGCTGGATTAATGGCGCAGTGGCGGAAAGAGAAAGAAAGCTTGGATGAAGTCAGGGCCTTGCAGGAGGAGATCGATGAACTGCGCACGGAGGCTGAGCAAGCACAGCGCTTGGGCAATCTGGGCCGCGCTTCGGAGATCACTTACGGGCGGCTTCCGGAAGCTGAAGAGGCTCTGAAAGGGCTGGAGACGTGTCAGAATAGCTCCCGCATTCTCCGGGAAGAAGTCAGTGAGCAGGACGTGGCGCGGGTGGTCGCGACTTGGACCGGGATCCCGGTGAGCCGACTTCAGGAAGGGGAGCGCTCTAAGCTGGTGAAGATGGAAGAGCGTCTGGGGGAGCGCGTCATTGGCCAGCGAGATGCCGTGCAGGCTGTTTCTAATGCGGTCCGCCGAGCCCGGGCCGGATTGCAGGATGAAAA
>CALDZJ010000072.1 GCA_937944055.1 uncultured Verrucomicrobiales bacterium
AAGAAGCTTTCTCAGGATCATATCCCCAGGCACCAACTCCAGCCTTCTTCACCTCTCTCTCCCACTTTTCGAGATATTCGCGCTGTTGTTTCCAAGCGCGGCCACTGGGCAAATCAGCCCCACGAGTGTGCACCCTCACCAAACCTTGAGCGACGAGGAGCTCATGAAGATAAACTTCCCGCCCCTCCCACTCTACGATCACGAAGCAATATTCCCTTCCCGGGCGCACCACATCTTCCCACTTTGTCAGGACCTTAAAGGGGGCTTTTTTCAGCAGGCCGAGCACGAAGTTTTTAGCATCCTTCCCCACTGCGGTGACGCCATCACGATCCAGCCCATTAAAATACTCTCCCTGCTGATCAAGCCGCTTCCCATTACTTTCACCGCCCCCGTATGTCTTATATTCACTCTCTGGGGTATCGACGAAGTAGAGTCTAAACTGGTTCTCCCCCTTCGCGTGCTTGACGTGAAAGCTATCACCATCGCTATTTCGCCCTGTGATGAGTTTGCAATTTTCGAGCATCTCCAAGCCGGCTCCACTGGTCTGGACCTCCGTGAACTTATCGGCGAATTGCCCCGCCTCAATCCGGCTGATGCGCTCATCCCCCGCTGGTAAATTCTTGGCATCCCATTCCTGATAGAGCTTAAAAAGAAGGGCAGCGATCACGACTACCACTCCTAGGATTTTTCGGATTTTACGGTTCATTCTGAAGAATTCTTAAAGCCCCGCGCCCTCTCGATCCATCTTATAAATTCCCAGCGAGAGCAAGTGGTGAAATTTAGGCTGAACCTGCCGCCGCTCGGCGAAGACGATCCATAATCGCAACCCCGATCCCTGTTTCCGAAACTGACTCAGAGACAATGACATCTACCTCAGCGGCATCCAGACTCCTCAAGCAATAAAAGAGCCTCACAGCCCCCTCGGCCAGCTTCCCCTTCCCGGGGCTCATCACCTCAATGTGGGCCCATTCGGTGGCCTCCATCAAGGAACTCTTCCCTTCACCACGGTAGCTCAGCAAGCCATACTTCACCCCCTCTTCAGGAACAAAGTCCTCTGGCTTATCCACCAAGATCAAGGGCTTGGTGGGGGCATAGTGACTTTCAACCTGTCCTGGAGCCTCAATGTGGTCTTCCTTGGTCCGCTTCGGCTTCACGACCTTCGCAATCTGGCGTAGCTCTTCCTTAGGAATCGGTCCCGGCCGGAGCAGCCTCAGAATGGGCCCCTTATCCGTCATCTCCGGCGCCACGATCGTGCTCTCCAAGCCATCTCGACATGCCCCTCCATCGATCACTAAGGGGATCTTCCCACCTAATTCCTCGATCACAGCCTGCGCGGAAGTTGGACTAATTCTTCCAAAGCGATTCGCGCTGGGAGCGGCAATCGGAATCTCTTTAGCCACCGCCCGCATCACCTCATGGTCGCTCAGACGCACCGCCACGGTGCCCAATCCACTCGTGACCAGATCCGGCACATCCGCCTTCTTAGGCAGCACTAGAGTCAGCGGCCCCGGCCAATGCGCCGCGATCAAATCATCCACGACATCTTCCAACTCCTCAGGAACCTCGGCGACGATGTCCAAATCACGCTTATGGCCGATATGCACGATCAAGGGGTCAAAGCTGGGACGCTCCTTCACCTCAAACACCTTCGCCACAGCCTCGGCATTAAACGCATCTGCCGCTAAGCCATAAACCGTCTCCGTGGGTAATGCCACCACCTCCCCCGCCTCTAAAACGGTCATTGCCTCCGCGACTGCATCACGCCAATCTTCAAAATCTGCTACCACTAATTTTGTGTCCACGGCAGATCTTTAGCAGATACGGCTTCGCGAATCGAATCCAGAAAGGTAGTCTTTTTACGAAAGAGCATGCAACGGAACATCATCCTCATCGGATTTATGGGAACAGGAAAGTCCACCATTGGGCGGAACCTCTCCCGGGCTTCTGGCTGCACACTCATCGACACTGACAACTTACTTGAAGAGCAAGAAGGCTGCGCGATTTCACAAATCTTCGCTCAAAAGGGTGAAGACAGCTTCCGTGACCTAGAGACCCGAGCCCTCCGAGAGCTCACGCAGCATCAGGGCCACGTCATCGCAACCGGCGGCGGGATCATCGGCAGAGAAGAAAACCGCCAACTCCTCCGCCAGCTCGGATACGTCGTCTGGCTCATCGCCAAACCCTCCGAGATTCTAAAGCGCACCGCCCGGAACAACTCCCGCCCACTCTTAAATCACAAAGACCCCGAAAAAACGATTCGGGAGCTTTTAGAGCAGCGCACCCCACTCTACCGTGAGACCGCTCACCTCGAGATCGAGACTGACCACCTCTCTTTTGAAGAAGTCACCGCTGGCATCATTGAGTCCGCCCGCTACCACTTCGGCAGCCAAGCAGAACAAGAATGAAGCCCAGCATCGTCAGCGCGAACGTCAAGTTCGTGGCCCATCAACTGGGCTTCGACGACTGCCGCATCTCCACCGCCACCCGCGCGCCCCATGCCGAGCGCTACCTCGAATGGGTCGAGGCCGGACACGCTGGTGACATGAGCTGGCTCGAACGCAACACTGAGCGCCGCTGCGACCCGCGCGAGGTCCTAGCAGGCTGCCAATCCGTGGTCTCCCTCGCCCTCAACTACCTCCCCGCAAAAGAGCAAGCCCCCGCCGACTACCGCATCGCCCGCTACTCTTGGAATGAAGACTACCATGACCTCATTGAGGAAAGACTCAAAGACCTTGACCTCGCGATGCAAGACATGGGCGGCACTCAGCGATACTACGTCGATACCGGCCCCGTTCTCGAGCGTGATTTCGCCTCGGCTTCCGGCCTCGGCTGGAATGGGAAATCTACCGTCCAGATCCACCGTAAACTCGGCACCTGGTTCTTCCTAGCCGAGCTTCTCACCACCCTAGAAATCACCCCAGACTCTCCCTCCCCCGACCACTGTGGAAAGTGCACCGCCTGCATCAGCGCCTGCCCCACCCAGGCCATCACCGGCCCCCGCGAGATGATCGCCACTCGCTGTATCTCCTACCTCACCATCGAGCATAAAGGTGCCATCCCGCTCGAATTTCGCCGCGCCATCGGCGACCGCATCTATGGCTGCGACGACTGCCTCGACGCCTGCCCCTGGAATCGCTTCGCCCAAGTCTCCCGCGAAAGCGCCTTCCACGCGCGGGAAAAAATCTTCGCCCATTCACTTGCGGACTTTCTAGAAATGAGCGGAGAAGACTTCCGAGTCACCTTTGCAAAATCCCCGATCAAACGGATCAAACACGAGCGCTTCATCCGTAATGTCTGCATCGCACTCGGTAATACCGGCAATCAAAAAGACCTCCCTAAACTCGCGGAGCTCAGCAAACACCACTCCCCCCTCATCGCCGAGCACGCGCAATGGGCCATGAGCGAGATCCAATCCCGCCTTCCAGATCCTCCTGAAAATCCCAGCCACTCCTAAAAAAGAAAAAAAGCCCCAAGTCCGGATTCATGATCCTCGGACTTAGGGCTTTTCAGAAAGTGGTAGCAACGGGTGGATTTGAACCACCGACAAAAGGCTTATGAGTCCTCTGCTCTACCCCTGAGCTACGCTGCCATTTTTAGGGATTTTTGGGTATCAGCGCGCCGATTCTTAACGAAGGACGCGGGCGGGATTTATCGCCGAAGAGGACTTCTGTCCAATAAAAAAAGCCTGATAAAAATCAGCGCCTCCTTCTCAGCCTCCTTAAGCTGAAAAATAATCCGCTTCTTGATGGCCTTAGTCTAAAAAATTCTCCACTCTTGAATAAGCCAAATTAACCACCCGTTTAAAATCTAGATGAAAAGTATTCAACTTCTTGCGACCGGCCTTGCTGCCGGAGCCCTCAGCCTCGTTTCATGCACGCCAACGCAACAGCAATATGGCCTAGGTGGCGCCGCTGCCGGAGCGGCCGTAGGCGCGATTGCCGGTGACGACACTCGGGACATTGTCAAAGGGATCGTCGTTGGCGGACTCGGCGGAGCCGGCTATGCCACTTATAAGGACCACCAAAACAAGCAGAACGGAACCTATAATTCCGGTGGCGATGCAGCGCAACGCGCCCCTCTCCCACCTGCCAGACCTCAATATCCCAGCGCAAGCCGGAGTGATATTGCCGGCGTAGTCATCAGCCCATACAAGCCCTATAATAAGGTGCGGGTCACCGGCTTCAAGCCCGGGCAACTTGCCAAAGATCCCACCACAGGCAACATCTTCGTCGTCCCTCAGTAGGAAATTCTTAGATTGATCTGCGAGACCACTCTCTCATTTCAACCCCCTAACTTACCCCATCAAAACGCAAGCGAAGTAAAGCGCGAGCGAAGCAATAAGCCCCTTGAGTGTCAGCTCAAGCGGGCTTTTTTATGAGCTCCTTTTATCGGCGAGAGAGCCACTCATCTCGAAGCTCGTTGAATTGTTCTTCATTGATTCCCGCCACCGCTAAGACCTCACGCAAACGGTCACCATAATTATCAAAGGCATTGGTTCGGCGAATCACGTCCATTCGCTCTGCCACGCTCGGAAAGACCTCTAACTGCTCCATGAAACGGCTGTTATCAACCCCGTCTCGGAGTAACTCCTCTACAAACTCCTGCTGCGCTCTTTCTCCAGGCAAATTTTGGATAAAACTTTTAATCTCCCCGCTCCCTAAGGCCTCCTTTAAACCACTCGCAAACCTAAAGCGCTGCTCGCCCTCAAGCACTGAAAATTGCTCACTAGCCCACGAGAATAAGGTTTCGCGATCCGATAAATCGAAGCCCTCACTCAGAACGTCACGGAACCTATTCCCTCTAAATTGCTGGTGATTGACATAAAACGCGAAAGCTTCGTCAAAGTCCGCCTTGGCCCATTCCCGCATCAAATTAGAGGGGAAAAACGGAAGATCCACGGAGCCAAATCGCCCTGATTGAAATTGCCGTGCCTCGTTTGCAAAAGTCGCGAAATCAAAGCCCTCAGGAAACTCAAAAGCTTGAAATGATGAGACCCGCCCCTTGGTTTTCTTGTAAGAAGACACTAAATCAAGGGCCGTAGCCACCCCCCTCCGCGCCGCCGTGTTAAAGAGAGACTCTGCAGAAAAGAGCTTAAGATCAGGGTCACCTCTCAGCGAGAGAACCAAATCAAGCGCCCCTTCTTGATCCTCCTTCGCGAGATCGCCGATGAGAGTGTTTAGAAATTGCGACGCTGCGGCCCGATCAGAAAGTGAACGACTCCAAGCAATGACCCCATCGAAGTCTTCTTCGGCCCACTGCCGGACTAAGGTCTTCATCTCCCAGAGGGCCTCTTTTGGCACTCCGCGGATTCCGGCAGTCGAGAGTAAATACTCCATGATCTCTGGGATCTCATTCAGTCCAAGTTCCCCCCGCAGCCTTTCCCGCTCATCAGAAGAAGCCTCTAGGAGAGCCTGCCCTATGCGAGCCCCCCTTCCCGGTGCGGACTTACTGGTGGATTTCCGAGCAGAAACCTGCGTGCCGACCTCAGGCGACATCTCCTGATCAGATCTAATGGCCCCGCGGAGCACAAAACCCGTAACAACACCCGCTAGCAGCAGCGCAACAGCACTTAAAATCGTTTTCGTATTCATCATCTATTTGAAAAAAAGATCGATGGATTTCGGCCACATTTTACGCTCCTAGCGACCGTAGGCCGATCCGGAAACCGACTGAGTGTCACCACATCTAAGGTCCCCAGAAGCCAATCCACCGAAAAGAAGCCTCGATCGAGAAAAATAAAAGTAATTTTCAGGCCACGAAGAAAAAAAAACGCCCAGATCGCTTCCGCAAATCTTGGCGCTTATTTTTTAAAAACTCACAAAATCCTATTTTAGGTGAGCGGCGCGAGCTGGATCGTGACCCTCCGATTCGCTTGACGGCCCGCCGCACTATCATTCGTAGCCACTGGTGCATCTGGCCCTTGCCCCGTCACACGGAAGCGAGTGGGACTAACCTTACGCCCCTGTAAGAACCCGGCGACGCTGCTAGCGCGGGACTGCGAAAGGCGATAATTGTAGTCACGCTGCCCAACGCTGTCAGTATGGCCCGTGATATCGACTAAGGTCTGATTATACTTATTCAGAACCTTGGCCACCGAGTCCAAAGTGGGGTGAAATTGACCACTGATCGAGGCACTTCCAGTCGCGAAGGTCACATCGCCGGGCATCACCAAGGCAATCTGATTTCCATTCCGACTCACCCCTACTCCTGTCCCTTCTAATTCTCGACGCAGTTCAGCTTCTTGCCGATCCATATACGCTCCGATCCCTCCACCCGTTAAAATCCCAATCCCCGCGCCCACCATCGCTTTTTGACGCCGATCCGTACTCCCCTTGCCAGTCAGCGATCCGATCCCCGCACCGACTAAGCCGCCGATCACAGAGCCCGTCAGAGCCTTCGATCGCTGAGACTCACCCGTGAATGGATTAGTAGTCTGACAAGATGACAAAACCAAGCTAGCGCTCGCCAATAAAACTGTGACTCGTGATGAAATTTGCATACCCCATGAGACTACTCGACTCTTTCTTTAATTCACCTAAAATAATTCTAGATTTCTGTTTTACAATCCCTCACCACACCTCAGCTCCATGCCAAAATCTCTCCCGAACCCCCAAGGAAAGGTCGTCCTCCTCGATGACGGGCTCCTCTCTCAGGCCCTCCTTGCCTCCCGCAAAAGCGAGCGCCGTCGCATCATCCAACCGATTCAGCGGAGCCAAGACTCTAAAGTTCAACGCCTCCTAAACTGCCTCCAACCTGGCAGCTACATTCGTCCCCACTGCCACTCGCAAGCCCATGCCACTGAGACCATCTGCCTCCTCTCCGGCTCATTGGAGGTCCTGATTTTTTCGCCCGAAGGTGCCGTCACGGCCCGCCATCTTCTCTCGCCAAAGTCCCCCCTCATCGACCTCGAGCCGGGCGTCTGGCACGGCATGATCGTCAAGGAAGCAGACAGCGTCATCCTAGAAATCAAGCACGGCCCCTACCAAGCCATGCATGACAAGGACTTCGCCCCATGGGCTCCCCCTGAAAATTCCCCTGAGGCAGCCGATTACCTCGCCAGACTTCAATAGGGCAAATGCTTCCTCCGATTCGTTAACCACAGGCACTGATAAGGTGCAAAGTTCAGCTCCGGAACGCTCTTATCTAGCTCCTCCCCGCTGATCAAATCAATCCAATCCTCAGTCGAGACCAAATTCACATTCGTCAAAGGGATCGAGACTCTCTCGCCGGAGACATTATGAAGGCAGAAAATGTTTTGCCTCCGATCAGTTGACTGTCGCCAAAATGCGAAAACCTGCTCACCCAGCTGCAAGGTGAACTGAGTGGCATTCGGGTGAAAGGCGGGCTGCTCTTTGCGCAGGCGGATGAATCGTAACAAAGCCTCCAGCACCCTCGCATGAGATGACTCAGGATCATCCAATGCGCCATTTAACTCCGCTCTCGTCCATTGATGGCGATTGATCCGTCGAGGAATCCCAGACGCTTCCGCCGCCTTTGCATCATTCCGAGTTCCCAGCAAACTCTGAATGTAAAAAGCAGGGATCCCCTCTAGCCCTAGTAAAATAAGATGCGCGCAGAGAAACTTTGCCTCCGTTTCCAAGGCATCAAACAGACTGATGTTAATTTCATAAGGCCGCTTCCCCCCATTCGCTACCGCTCGCTCAGAAACCAAGCCACCATTTTCTAACATCCTTTCCACTAAACTTCCGATTTCCTCCGTGCTCAATAAACCCTCCGCTGGCCGCAGGCCGATCCCATCGTGCGATGCGATAAAATTAAAATACATCGTCCCCGGCTGGGCAGGCGGCATTCGCATCAACCACTGCACAAGGCAACGGCAATTCCCAGTCGTCAGTGCATAAAGCAACAGCGGCGGTAAGGAGAAATTGTAAACCCCATGCGCCTCGTTGGAATTCCCAAAGTAGGAGAGATTCTCGGGATTGGGAATATTAGTCTCTGTAATGATCACGGCATCCGGCTTCACATGCTCGATCAAAGTCCTAAAAAGCCGCACTAATTCATGAGTTTGCGGGAGATTAATACAGTCAGTGCCAACCTCCTTCCACACGAAGGCCACCGCATCTAAGCGAAAGATCCCCACTCCATGATCCAAGTGAGCTCGTAGCACCTTCACCATCTCTACCAAGAGATCCGGCTCCGCAAAATTCAGGTCAATTTGATCATGCCCAAAGGTACACCACACGTGCTTCACGCCATCACTCGTTTCCGTCTCTCTGAGGAGCTCACTCGTTCGCGGCCGCACCACCTCACTCAGATCCTCGTCTGGAGAAACCTCGATGAAGTAACGCCGCCCCGGATCTTCATTACGCTGAAACTGCCCAAACCAAGCATGCTCAGCGGAACAATGATTCACGACGAGATCTGACATCAAGCGATAGTCTTGTGAGAGCTTCTCCAAATCCGACCAATCCCCCAAGTCCGCATCTACCTTCAAGTAATCTGACACCGCAAAACCATCATCCGAGGTCCAAGGAAAATAAGGCAGAACATGCACCATACTCATGGCGTCTCCCAAACGCTCCTCTAGAAACTTCGCCAGCTCGCTCAGTGGCTTCCCTTCCTCAGAGCGAATACTGTCGCCATAGGTGATCAGCGCGACATCCCTCTCCGACCAATGATTCACAAATGCCACCGGCTCAAAGAAGCCCTCTCGGATCTTCATCGCGTCAATCAAGCGCCCCACTAAGGCCCCGTGATCGCCCTTCCCATAAATCGCCACCACATGGGTTTTGATTTTTAACACCAATTGCTCCAGCGGGCTCATACGCTAAGAAAACTCCTGATGATCTTCCTCCACCGCTTCAGTCAGGCGCTCATAGACCTCTGGCATCGCACTGCGCACCCGGGACCAGCTTGGAATGAAGGGCTTCTCATGAGGCGAGCTTAAGAAAGCCTTCCCCGCCGAGATGATGTTCTCTGCAAAAAGCTCCACCGCTTTCTCTTCCTTATGCACATCGAGATCGAGTCCATTGATAATAGCATCATTCTTATACCGCTCTACAAAGTCCAAAGCATTTCGGAAATAAGAGGCCTTCAGCGTACGGAACATCTCCTTACTAAAGACATGCCCCATCACCGCCATCTTCCGGAAAAGTAATTTACAAATATCAATCGACATCTTTGAAAGCCCTTTCTCCTGATCTTCTAAGGAGATTTCTTGGTGCTTATGATCATAGACTTCAGCAATATCCACTTGGCAAAGTTTATTGTTCGAATAATTACGGAACATCTCCGAAAGAGTCCCCATCTCTAGCCCCCAATCACTGGGCATGCGGATGTCCGGAATCACCCCCTTTCGGAATGAAAATTCACCCGCTAATGGGTAGCGGAAACCATCTAGATACGTGAGATACTCACTCTCCCCCACCACCTGCTCCAGCGAGCGGATCAAAGGCGTAATTAAAAGACGCGTCACTCGTCCATTCAGACTTCCATTAGAAATTCTAGGATAATAGCCCTTCGAAAATTGATAGCTAAACTGGGGATTCGCCATCGGGTAAATCAAGCGAGCTAAAAGCGAGCGATCATAAGTCGTAATGTCACAATCATGTAGCGCAATAGCCTCCGCTCGATCTGTCGCCAGCATGTATCCCAAGCAATACCAGACATTCCTTCCCTTCCCCTCTTCTTCAGGGGCCAAGCCTATGCTCTGCAACTCCGCATCCAAGGCCCGCAAACGCGGCCCATCATTCCACAAAACCCGATGATCTTGAGGCAATTTCTCAAAAAACACCAAAGCCTCACGATACTGCGCTTCCGTCGCCCGATCTAACCCGATCACGATTTGCTCCAAGTACGGGACTTGCTTCACTTCAGCGAGAATCTTGGGCATCGCCTCGGTTTTCAGCTCAGAGAAAAGCGACGGCAAAAGCAGCCCCATCGGGCGCTCTTTAGAAAATTGGACTAACTCAGCCTCCAGTTCCTCAAGCGGCCTTTGCGTCAAATTATGAAGGGTGGCGACTGAGCCGCCTTGGTGAAAATCAGCCATGGTCTAGTTGTCTTGGTGGAATGTTTAATTGATCGAGAATCTTAGTCATCATTTGGGCCCATCCCCGTGGCCCGCTCTCGCTGCTACGGAGAACATCATCAGCCTCTAAAAAAAAGTCATCATCCGTCGCGATCACGACCCCGATATCCGCCGCCTCTAACATCGCAAGATCATTTTGCCGGTCCCCCAACGCGATGATCGCCACCTTATCCTCGCGGAGATGCTCCAAAGGCTTCCCCTTATCCGTCTTCCCCAAAACGTGCAAAAAGCGCCCCCCGCGCAAAGTCATCAGCCCCCGCTCCTCGATTTTTTGACAAAACTCCTCCTCCCGCTCCGCCGTATCTTGCCACATCAAAGGCTCACTAAAGTGCCGATCGGCGGATCTCTCCGCCTCCTGACGCCCCAGACCCGTCCACTCCATTATCTCAGTCAGCGAAACATCTGAATAGCCCTGATACTTATAAAGCCCTCGCAAAGGCTTTAATTTCTCCAAGATTTCTGCTCGCGGCAGACCAAAAACTTGCACCTCGTTTCCATCATAAATCGCCGAGCCATTCTCGACCACAAAAGGATCCAGATTACCAAACTGCCCCCGCATCGCCAACCACTCCGCGCGGGTCTTACTCGTATTAATCACCAGCGGAATGCCATTCTCATCCAAGCGATCCAACACCGGCAAAACCTCCTCAAATGAATAATCATGATGATCCAAGAGCGTCCCATCAAGATCGCTGACCACCAATAACTGAAATTTTTCCTCCGCCATCATGGTCCTTCTAGCGCATCCCGTGCCAGATCCCGATTTTAAAAAGAGCGATTTTTATTCTCCCCAAATCATCCTAAGGTCCCCGCATGCCAGAACTCGCCGAAGTCGAACTCGCCCGCCGCCAGTGGGCCACCTACCACGGGAGCTCCATTAACTCGGTAGAGGTCCACCCAAAGGCGCGCATTTACCGCGACTGCCCCGCGCCCGCCCTCCGCATCCTCGAAGGCCAAACACTCCTCTCCTCAAAGGCCCACGGAAAGCGCATGCTCTTCACCTTCGCCCCCGCCCTCCACCTTGAAGTCCACCTTGGCATGTCTGGAAAGCTCTCCACCGCCCCCCACGATCATCTTGAGCATCGGCATGATCACCTCATCCTACGCACCGCAAAAGCAGCCCTCATCTTTAACGACTACCGCATGTTTGGGCGCATCATGTTACACGATTGCTCCGACCCTTGGAGTGATCTCCCGCCTCAGCCGCAAGATTCAAAGTTCACCCTCGCTCGAGTCCAAAATCTCATTGCTCGTCACCCCAAGAAACCCCTCAAAGCCCTCCTCCTCGATCAAAATGCCTGCCCCGGCATCGGCAACTGGATGGCTGATGAAATTTGCTGGCGTCTCGGCCTGCATCCCGGCACCCCCAGCGCCCAGCTCACACCCGCTTCGCTACGCAAAGAGATTCGCTTCGTCAGCCTTGGCGCGCTCAAGCACGTCGCCGAAAAAAACACCACCGCCTCCGCCGAGGGCTTCGCTCCCGGCTCATACGTCAGCAAGGTCCCACCCAAAAATTGGCTTTTCCAGCACCGCTGGAAAAAAGGCGGAAGCTGCCCCAAGTGTCGAAACGAACTCGCCCGTGACACCATCGCCTCCCGCACCACCGCCTGGTGCCAGCACTGCCAAACTTAGCCGCACTTGGAACAATTCCACCCACCAACTCAGCGCCCCTGCATTTCAGAAATCAGGCGCTTCACTTGCTCTCGTTCCTCATCGCTCCTAGCCACAACCAAGCCCTTCTGTAAATGGGCCACCGCCTGATCAAGCTCACCTAAATTATAGGACAGCTTTGCTAAAATTTCATGCAGCCAGACCTCTCTTCCCCAGCGTTTCACTAACTCTCGATAATGACCATACGCCTTTTCATAGTCCTGAACCTCCAGCGCCATCTCAGCAAGATTCTTATGAGCATCAGGGCTCCCTTCATCTTGCTCAAGCGAGGCTTGATAGTAGTCCCGAGCAGCCCCCAATCGACCCTCGATCCGCTCTAAATTCCCCAACTTTGCTAAGGCATACGAATGCTGCGGCTCAAGCTCCAGGACCCGCTCGAATAAAGTTCGCGTCGTCAGCCAATTCTTCCTTTGAACCTTGCTCAGACTTCCCAAGAAAAAAGCCAAAACGATCCCTAGCACGAGGGCCCATGGGCGCGCTTTCAAAAGGCCCCCTAGAAAAATCAAACTTAGTCCCAAGCCCGGCAAATACAGGTAACGATCCGCCACCAAATGATTACCAGCCCTCACAAAACCCAGAGTTGGTAACAATAGAAATAAAAACAAGGCCAGCCCCACTCGCCACGCTCTCCCTAATTTCGCCGAACTCATGGCCCAGCCTCCCAGCCCAATGAGCACGATCGCCAGAACAGCAAAACCGAGAGACAAAACCTCAGGATCATCATAAGCCGTATGGAGACCCACTGGCCAAAACCAAAGACTCAAAGACCGCCATAGGGCCCACCCAGCTCCTCCAAGACGCTCCATGATTCCCCGCGGATCTACAAGGGCTTGCCCACCCTGACCCTGAAAAAAGAGAGTCAAAATTACTAATAAAATCGCGGCCAACCCCAGCCCCGCATACCTTTGAAAAAGCCCCTTCCACTCAGCGATTTCCCATAAGCTCTTCCCCCGAATCGCGAGATCTTGCACCACTAAAACCGCCGGTAAGACAACCGCCACCGGCTTCGCCAAAAGCGCCCCCATTCCGAATACAAAAACCACCCATCTCGGCTGCCCTCGCGCCGCCGCTCCTAAGCTCAGAAGGATAAACAAAGCGCTTAAAATATCTTTGCGACCTGCAACCCAAGCCACCGACTCCACTAAACACGGATGAAGCATCCAGACAAAAGCGACCACCAGTGAGCCAGAAACTGAACCACCC
>CALDZJ010000073.1 GCA_937944055.1 uncultured Verrucomicrobiales bacterium
ATGCATCACATCCTCACCACCAGCCTTCCACCCATTCCCTTCGAGACTCTCAAAGCCCAAATGCGCCTCGCCGTCAAAGAAGCCACTGAAAGCGAATTCGTCCCGCCCGAGGTCCTCGACATCCTAGAGTAGTCGACCATCAAATCATTCTCTCTCAGCGTCTCTCAGCAAGCTCGGCGGGAAAACTTCAACCCAAGAGTCCCCCAAAAAAATCGTGACTTGGAAAATCTACGCGGCCGGCAAACCCGCCCTCGCCTACGCCAAAACGGGCATCGAGGAATACCTCAAGCGCCTGAAACGCGGAGCAAAAATCGAATTAATCTACCTCAAAGCGGGCGATTCCCAGACCGTCTCAAAAGATCTCCTCGCCCGCTCCGAAGGAAGCTTCCGCATCGCCCTCGACGAACGCGGTAAAGACTGGACCACCGAGCAATTCGTCAAAAAAGTCAATGCTTGGGAAATGGATCCCGGCCTTAAAAGCATCTCCCTCCTCATCGGAGCCTCCGATGGCCACACCCCAGAACTCCGCAAGCAAGCCGACGCCATCTGGGCCCTCTCCCCCCTCACTCTCCAGCACGAACTCGCCCTTGTCGTCCTCCTAGAACAACTCTACCGCACCTACAGCATCAAGCGGGGCGAGCCCTACCACCGCTAAAACCCTTAGCGTAGCTAGGATGCCACACAGAAGACTTGAGGAAAATTGCATCAAAAAAAGCAAAGAAACCTATTCACCCCTTCTTACCCCTTTCGCGATCCATCCTCCCGCAAGCGAGACCCCACATCCACAATGACATCTGCGCCACCACTCCACGGAGCCATGAAACGGCGACGCGGTGAGGTTTCTGGAAAAAAATAATCTGACTTACTCTCACTCCGCTGTTTCCTAAAAAGATAGATAAGAATTCCCACCACAAGCAGAATGAGCGGCACCAGAACCATCAGCAATTTCCGGAGGAACTTGCGGTGAGTATATTTCTTCCTCACGATCTGTAAGTTATTGCCACGCGCAGTTTCGTATCGCTTCTCGATCCGGGTCATCACTAAGCCCAAGTAGCCAAGCTCATCGCAAAACTCGCGCGCACCCGTCTGGACTTGGAGACGTTGATCTCCCTCCTTCATCGCCCGGCTCTCCACATCCTTTAAGGCTTTCTCAAGAGACTCCGAGAAGTCCTTTTCCTGTTGCTCACTCCAACCGAAGTTCTCCTTTCTCCCTGCATAGAATTTTGGCGAATCAGAATCACCAATGACATGTAGAATCACTCCCCAAAGCTTTCCTTTCCCCCACTCCTCAGCCACTTTACGCGTGAGGAAGCTCACCTCCATCTCAGGCTGCTCAGCGAGTATGATGAGGTAGACCTCAGCATTCCACTTCGACCGCGCGATCTCGATACTCTCCGCAATCTGATCCCGTGAGTCGCCAGTCAGCCATTGATTCGGATCATAAATCCCAGCCCGCGGGGCGAGAGGAACCTGACCAAGACTGAGACGATCCTTCGCGAAAAGCCCGCTCGTCACCACACATAAGAAAAAGAAAATCACCTTCATTTTAACACCTTCATCTTTCTCTTCTGGATTTTCTTTCTGAGCCCCTCACGCTCAAAGCTCGCTCCGTTCTCAATGCCCCCTCTTGGAGAATCACCTCGGCCCCTTCGATCATCTTAAGCCCTGCCACCACATAATCCCGCGCGAAGAAATATTGCTTCTCATTCCGGATCAGAGCGCTCCAAGCCTGATCTTCTAAAAATGGTTCAATCGCATAGCCCGGCGTCACAGAAACATTCCCATTAATATCATCAATGACGATCAAAATGGTCCAAGGTCTCACCTCCGCCTCCTCTGGAGTGTCAACCGGGCTGACGTTCATCATCCAAAAACCGAATTCGCGTAAATCAACTCCCTCTGGGAGATTAATGATACAAAAGCAAATTCGCACTTGAGGGAACTTCTTCAACAAATCGTTTAAGGCCTTACTGAGGCGCGCCCGGTCAGACTCCGAGAAATGGTCCTGAGGGTCGATAAAGCGATTCATCGCCGGCGCAGGGAAGGGGAATTTCCTCATGGAAATTTCGCCAGTGTAGTGACAGCGAGGGCACTGATCTACCGGCTCAGCTAAGCTGAGATGGCAACCTGGGCAACTCATCGCGCTCATCGCGAAACTTTTCGCGCGATACACCTTCCTCCCCCGGCCCTCTGCTTCTTCCTTACTCATCTAATCAGAATCTTCGACTCTCAAGGTGACGGAGCGACCGTGGGCATGCAAGCCCTCCATCTCTGCGAAGTGCTCTACGAAGTCTTGAGACTGACGTAGCGCGGCTTGGTCCATCCTCACCACACTGGCCCGGCGTTGAAATTGATCGGCACGCAGACCTGAAAACGAGCGCCCTGACCCCTCAGTCGGCAAAGTGTGGCTCGGGCCTGCCAGAAAATCTCCGACTGCGACGGCAGAAAAATTCCCAAGGTAAATTGCCCCCGCGGTGCGGACTTTCTCCAAGCATTTCTCCTCGTCTTTCGCAACAAGAACGAGGTGCTCAGGCGCCCAATCATTGACAAGATCGAGTGACTCTTTCATCGACTTTGTCAGGAGTAAAAAGCCCGCTTTCTTCAGTGCCTGAGTGGCGATATCACGGCGTGGAGTCTCAGCGAGTTGCTGCTCTAGCTGGGCTTGTACTTCTTTGAATAGCTTCTTCGAGTGGGTCACCATTCCCACCACGGAATCCGGACCATGCTCGGCTTGAGCTAATAAATCGGAGGCTAAAAAACGAGCATTCCCAGATGAGTCAGCCGCGATGAGGACCTCACTCGGACCAGGCAAGAGATCGATCGAAACTGCCCCCACCATCTGGCGCTTCGCCTCGACCACATAACTATTACCCGGGCCAAAAACCTTATCCACCGGGCGGATCATCTTCGTCCCGAGTGAAAGCGCTGCGATTCCATGAGCGCCGCCTGCTTTATAAATTTCCGTCGCCCCGGCCGCGTCCAGCGCATAGAGGAGATCGACATTGATTTTCCCATCCGCCCCTGGTGGCGTGGCGGCTACGATTTCTGGCACGCCCGCCGCCTGGGCGAATCCAGCCGTCATAAGGGAGGTCGAAACCAAGGGAGCCTTCCCACCTGGCACATAAACTCCCACTCGATCGAAGGGCACGAAACGCTCCCCCACCTCAACTCCCTGCGGGTTTTTGGAGGACCAATTCTTCCGCTGACTCTTCTTTGCGAATGAGTGAATGTTTTTCAAGGACGCCTTAATGGCAGCCTTCGTTTTTTGACTCACCGAGGCGCGGGCCTCAGCGAGTTCCGCCTCACTAACACGGAGAGAGTGAGTCGTGAGCTTGGCCCCATCGAACTTCTCAGCGAAGGCCACTAAGGCTCGGTCTCCTTTCTCACGGACCTCATCCACGATCCCCGCAACCGCTTCAGAAACGGTATCACTCGGGATCGCTCGGCGGTAGAGCTTCTTTACGAAAGCCCCGTAGGCCTTCTCCTCGTGAGTGAGAATTTTCATCCCACACAGTAAACCTGAAGCCCTCAGAAAATCAAGGGAATCGAAATGATTATCCGTTCAGTTTTTGCAGATTTTTTGGGAGGAATTTACCATCTTTGCGCAAGAGCTTTCCATCAAAGTAGATTTCTCCACCTCCGTAGTCTTTCCGTTGGATATTGACCATATCCCAGTGGACCGTCGAGCGGTTCCCATTATCAGCTTCTTCATACGCCTGACCAGGGGTGAAGTGGAAGCTCCCTGCGATTTTTTCATCGAAGAGAATATCACGCATCGGCTCCCGAACGAGTGGATGGAAACCGATCGCAAATTCTCCGACAAAGCGCGCGCCAGCATCACTATCGAGAATCTTATTAAGCTCCTTCGTCTTTCCTCCCGCGGCCACTGCTTTCACGATTTTTCCTTTCTCAAAAGTCAAAGTGATCCCATCGAAGGCGATTCCCCGATAGATCGTGGGAGCATTGTAAGCGATGACTCCCTCGACCGAGTTCTTAACCGGCGCCGTGAAAACCTCCCCATCTGGAACGTTATAATTCCCTCCACTCACGATCGCAGGAATGTCTTTGATCGAGAATTTCAGATCGGTGCCGTTCCCGAGAATGTGGACTTGGTCCGTTTTATCCATCGCCTTTTTCAAAGCATTCATCGCGGGGAGTAAGGCCTTATAATCTAAGAGGCAGACCTCGAAGTAGAAGTCCTCGAAGGCTTCTGTGCTCATTCCGGCTTGCTGCGCCATCGCCGGAGTCGGCCAGCGGAGAACACACCACTTCGTTTTTTTAATCCGGTGATCCATCACCTTACGAAGGTGCTTTGTCGCTAAGCCCATTTGCCGTGCGGGGACATCACCCGTCTCGTTGATATTATGAGAGCCTCGAATCGTGAGGTAAGCATCCATATCCTTCATCTCGTTCAGGAGGTGCTTTGCCGTGGCTCCATATTGATCATCTGTCGCCCCCATTAAGAGTTCGCGACTCAAGCGGTTTGATCCCAAGCGCAAAAAAGGCTCCGCCTTACTCGCTCGGACTTCACGAATCAGAGCGATCGCCATCTCCTCTGGGGTATCGACCAGATCTAAGAGAATTTTTTCCCCCTTCTTAAGGGCAGTGGAATAGCGAATGAGTTGTTTAGCGAGCTGAAGATACCTTGGATCCATAAAAGGAAGAAAAGCCTAGCCCTAGCCGAGAACAATCAGAAAATAAGACCCAAGAGAAAATTCCCGATCTTCGTTGCACTCCACCGCCGCCAGCCGCTCAAGCACTCGTAATTAATTCTGCTCCCGCCACTGCTCGAACGAGCGCTGTCCAGGGATCTCAGGATCATCCAAGTGCGCATTGGCATCAAGCTTACGTCCCAGCTCAGAATCATCAAATGCTCCACCTCCAGCGCGCCGGCTATTCGTGGACTCGCAGGAGACGAGAGCGGACACAAAAATAACAGAGAAAGAGGCCAAAATCACACGTTTCATCTCATTCACTATGACCACCGCAGCTTTCTCCGCAAGTCTGGACTCCTAAGGGACTAGAATAATCTCCCCCATTTCATCACCATGCTCTCATTTTCCTGACTTCACCACCTGAGTGGCAGCTTCTCGAAGAGACTCCTCCAACTCTTTGGCGAGACCATACTTAGGTAATTCCTCTAGAAACACCTTCCAATCTTTCTTCATTCCGCTGCCCAGATACGCATTGAGTCGAGTCGCCACGGTCGAGTCCGCCAGCGCCTTCTCATCCTTATAGACCTCGGTCAAAGCCGCTCGTATTTCCCGATATCTCGTCAGGTAATATTTCTGATGGTAGCCCTCAGCATAGGTGAAGTCACCCACCGGAAGAATCCCCGTCTGCACTTCTGACACTTCCAAGCCACGCCTTTTAGCAAGAGCCGCCCGCGATTTCTCAGCTGCTTTTTTCTGAGTCTCGTCATGGTAAAAAACCGCATTCATATACTGTCGCGATCGGTTGATCTGATCACAACGATGCGCCGACCAAAAAATTTCTAACAAATCCTCATAACTCAGCACGCGCGGATCATAATCGATCGAGATCACCTCCGTATGATTTCCCATCCCGTAATAAGTCGGGAACTCCTTATTCCCGCCGGCATAGCCCGCACGCGTCCGCAGCACCCCTTTAAGACTTCCGAACTCGGAGTCAGGTCCCCAAAATCACCCGATCCCGAAGGTCGCCGTATTAAATTTAATACGAGCCGTCTCCGCATCAAGAGGCAGCGTTTTGGCAGACACCGTCCCATCCGCCTTCGCCAGCTTTACCAGTCTTTCTCCGGGAGCGTCTCCTACCATCAGGGCCAACCCTGCTACCGCTCCGCCAATCAGCAATCGAAAATTCATGATTCTTAAAAATAGGATGCCACAGTCTCGAGACTATTCCAGCTCAGCTTCACTTCCTCTTTTTTCTTTGCAAGATCCATGATCCCGCTCTTCTCTAGTTCCGAGCCATGGCTGATTCCCAAACCGTTTCCGAATTTGCCCAGCGCGTCCTTCTCAGCTCCTCGCTGGAGGAAAAACTCACTCACGCCCCCTCCTCTCTCATTCTCGATCCCCCCAGAAAAGGGACTTTTAAAGCCCCCTCACTCCCCGGGCGCCCAGACCATCTCAAACCTCGCCCCAATCGCGGGAAATCCCCCTTCCCCAGCGATCAACAAATCCACAACGCCGAGCAACGCGGCATTCTGCTCCACTTCTTCGCCAACCATGAGCTCCTCGCCGTAGAACTCATGGCTCTCGCTCTCCTAAAATTTCCCGATGCCCCAGACGCCTTTCGTAAAGGAGTCCTCCACACTCTCCAAGAAGAACAAAACCACACCCGCTGGTATCTCCAGCGCCTTCAGGCCTGCGGACTTAACTTTGGCGACTACCACCTCAGCCCCATGATCTGGTCACACATTTCCTCCATGGAAAGCCCCCTCGACTACGTCTCCCGCCTCTCCCTCACCTTCGAGCAAGCCAACCTCGACTACGCCAAACACTACTCAAAGATCCTCGCCGAAGCAGGCGATCACGAATCCGCCACCCTCCTCGCTAAAATCTATAAAGACGAAATCGCCCACGTTGGCCACGGCCTAAAATGGCTCCGGCGCTGGAAGCAAAACGCCCAATCCGACTGGGACGCCTGGAACAAGCAACTCCACTTCCCCCTCTCTCCCATCCGCGCGAAAGGCCTCACCCCCTTCAATGAAGAAGGCCGCCGCAAGGCCGGACTCGATGATAACTTCATCGCCTCACTCAAACGCTTCCACTCCTCCCGCGGACGCAGCCCAGACCTCTACTGGTTCAACCCAGATGTCGAACTCGCTGCCGCCTCAAAAAACCACACAAGCCCCAAACGCCTTGATCAACTTGCCGCAGATCTAGAATACGCCTTCGCCCTCGCCGCTCCCTCAGCGGATGACATCGTCCTCCTCCGAAATCTCCCGAGCGACTCCCACCGCGAGGCCCTCGCCGCCCAGCAACTAAACTTCCCAGAAATCGCCCCGCTCTCCAGCCTCGCCCAACTCCGCCAAGTCCGCAACATCCGCGAAGAACGACCATGGGGCCAACCTAACCCCACCCTCCTCAGCAAAGAACTCGGCCTCCAACTCCGCAGAATCGTCGACCCTCAAGGCATCCCCGCCGCGCTTTGCCAAAACACAAACGAGCTCGCCTCCTTCATCGCAGATCACCCCATCGATGATTGGCTCGCCAAACCACTCCACAGCTCTGCCGGGCGCGGATTAATCAGATTTTCAAAACACTCCCGCTCTGAACTTCCAGCCCTCTCAGGAAAATACCTCATCGAGCCTTGGCTTCAAAAAACACTCGAGTTCTCCCTCCTCTACCACTCCCACCCCCCAGCCCAAGGTGGCCTCCGCTTCCTCGGCATCTGCTATCAAGAAGTAAGCCAAGGCGGCCAGTGGATCTCCTCCACCTCCGCTCGTAAACCCGCCAGCCTCCTCCCCCCTGACCAAGCCCGCCTCATCGCCACCCAAGTCCTACCCGCCGCCAAAAACGAAATTTTAAAACCCCTCTCCGAGCTGCTCGAAAAACAAAACTACCACGGCCCAGTCTGCATAGATTCCTTCCTCCACCTCACTTCAGAAGAGCTCAGCTGGCATCGTGTCAGCGAAATCAATGCCCGCTGGTCCATGGGCCGCCTAGCCCACCAACTCCGCTTAAAACTCTCCCCAGACCGCCCCCTCACCCTCACCACCATCCCAAAAAACGAAACCATCCCCGCAAAAAACACCCTCATTCTCAGTGATCCCGCCACCGCTCACCAGCGCCTCGCCATCCTCAAATTCTTGCCCTCTCCACTTCCTCGTACACACTCTCCATCGTAAGCCAACTTTCCCCCACCCTGACTTCCACAAGCACCTCAACGGCCTCGCAAAAAAAATCACTCCAAGCACTCCCACCATGCCCACCATGCCCACCAAAAAGGAAATCCAAGACCTCTACTTCATGGACGCGCGTTTCAAGCTCCTTGAAATCGCCTCCTTCCTCGACCGCGTGGACCGCCACGAAGGCGAAGCAGACTTCCGCCACCCCGCCTTTACCAAAGCCCTCGTCGCCATGCAAAATCCAGCCCCCGGCACCACTCGGACCCAAGCCGTCCACCTCGCCCTCTCTGACCACTCGAGCGAACCTGCCAAATCCGCCCGCATCCAATTCGCCTACGGAGCCTTCGAAGACCTCTCCGGTGAAGCTCACAACGAGGAGGCCTCGTCATGAAATACATCGAACCGCACGCTCACATGGTCAGCCGCACCACGGCCGACTACCAAACCATCGCCCAAGTCGGTTGCCAGGCTCTTTGTGAACCCGCCTTCTGGGCTGGCTACGACCGTGCCTCCCCCCAAGGATTCTTCGACTACTACCGCCAACTCACCGAATACGAACCCGCCCGCGCCGCCAAATTTGGCATCAAACATTTCTGCTGGCTCTGCATTAACCCAAAGGAAGCAGAGGACCCCGTCTTCGCCCGCGAAGTCATGGCCCTCATTCCCGACTTCATCCACAAACCCACCGTCCTCGGCATCGGTGAAATCGGCCTCAACAAAAATACCAAAAACGAATTGATGATCTTCGAGGAACACCTCGAAATTGCCAAAAAATACGACCAAGCCATCCTCATCCACACCCCCCACCTTGAGGACAAACTTAAAGGAACTCGCCTCATCCTCGACGCCTTAAAAAATGCCCAAGTCGACCGCGACCGCGTCATCATAGACCACGTCGAAGAACACACCGCCCCCCTCGTCCTCGACGCCGGTTACTGGGCCGGCATGACCCTCTACCCAGAGTCCAAGTGCTCCCCCGCCCGCGCCATCGACATTCTCGAGACCTTCGGCATGGAACGCATCTGGATGAACTCCGCCTG
>CALDZJ010000074.1 GCA_937944055.1 uncultured Verrucomicrobiales bacterium
ACCCTTAATTTCGATTTGCTGGCGACGTTGGAATTCTACTTCGCGATACTCTTCGCGCTTGCGGATCATGAAGTCGATTTTAATGAGACTCTCGTTGTGGATGACGTTGAAAGACGACTGGTTGAGGATTGCTTGGCGGGCGGCTTCTTCACTGTAGTAGAAGTCATCGCCGAAGATTTGGGGCAGGGTTTCGAGGTCTTTGAGGTAAAAGGCGAGAACGATATCGATGTCCCTCGTCATTCGCGGTTGCGCGTAATGATTCAGAGCCATGGAACCAGTAAGCATGTAGTCAAAGCCAACTTCCTCCAAACGACGTGTGACGTCGAGGAGGAGGTCGAGTTCGGAAAGCATGGTATAAGTCGGTGCTACTTACTTGGCTGGGGGGGGAAGCACCCGAGGGCATTTCACGGGCTACAAGCCCATTCTTCTTATTTTGGCTTGGGTTGAGAAACGGGCGGGACGCCCGCGCTCCTTGCTTTTTACTGACACGCCTCACACTCTTCGCCGTTTAGCATGGCTTCGATGCTGCAGGCTTGGGCTTGCTCGGGGGTGAAGGTCTTTTTCTCTGCGGACTTGCCGACGGTGGATTTCTCGATGTCGCTGGCCTGCTGGGTGCGGAGGTAGTAGGTGGTTTTTAGGCCGGTGTGCCAGGCGTGGCGATACATGTGGCTGAGGCTCTTCATGTCGGGTTTTGGCAGGAAGAGGTTTACGCTTTGGCTCTGGTCGATCCACTTTTGGCGGCGGGCCGCGGCGTCGATGATGGATTCGTAGCCGACTTCGAAGACGGTTTGGTGCTTCGCTTTGAGGTGGTCGGGGATGCCTTCGATGTTCGCCAACTCGCCATTGAAGTATTTGAGCTGGTCGATCATGTCGCTGTCCCAGAGGCCTTCTTTTTTGAGATCATTGACGAGGACGGGGTTGAGGACGGTGAAGTCACCACCGAGGTTGCTCTTCACAAACAAGTTGGTGTAGTTCGGCTCGATGCAGGGGGTGGTGCCCATGATGTTGCTGATGGTGGCGGTGGGGGCGATGGCAAGGACGTTGGAGTTGCGCATGCCGTTCTGGGCGATCGCTTCGCGGACGGGGCGCCAGTCCATTTTGCCGCCACGGGGGACGTCGACTTTGACTCCCCTTTCGTCTTCGAGGCTGTCGACCGTGTCCTGCGGGAGGATGCCGCGATCCCATTTGGAACCTTTATAGCTGTTATAGGTGCCGCGCTCGCCCGCAAGTTCGCTGCTGGCAGAGTAGGCGTAGTAGCTGATCGCTTCCATGAACTCGTCGTTGAAATCAACGGCGGCATCAGAAGCGAACTGGAGGTTCTTTTTGAAGAGAGCGTTTTGAAGGCCCATGACGCCGAGTCCGATAGGACGGTGGCGGGAGTTCGCGGTTTTGGCGGCATCGGTGGGGTAGAAGTTGATGTCGATGACGTTATCGAGCGCGCGGATGGCGACGGTGACAGTCTCGCGGAGCATCTCGTGATCGAGCATGCCGTCTTTGGTGATGTGGGTATCAAGAACGACCGAACCGAGGTTACAGACGGCGGTTTCTTCATCGCTCGTGTTGAGGGTAATCTCGGTGCAGAGGTTACTGGAGTGGATGACGCCAGCGTGATCTTGTGGGCTGCGGAGGTTGCAGGGGTCCTTGAAAGTGATCCAGGGGTGGCCGGTTTCGAAGATCATCTTGAGCATCTTTTTCCAAAGGTCGATGGCTTCGACTTTGCGGGACCAGATCTTTCCTTCTTCGGCCATTTTCTCGTATTCGAGGTAGCGTTGCTCGAAGGCTTTTCCGTAAAGGTCGTGGAGGTCGGGGCACTCATTTGAGCGAAGGAGGGTCCAACTTTGACGAGCTTCCATGCGCTTCATGAAGAGGTCGGGAATCCAGTTCGCGGTGTTCATGTCGTGCGTGCGGCGGCGCTCGTCCCCGGTGTTCACGCGGAGCTCGAGGAAGTCCTCGATGTCATTATGCCAGGACTCGAGGTAGGCGCAGCCGGAGCCGCGACGCTTGCCGCCTTGGTTGACGGCGATAAGCTGGTCATTGTGGAGTTTCAGGAAAGGAATGACGCCTTGGGACTCGCCATTGGTGCCCTGAATGTAGCCACCGGTTCCGCGGACAGCGGTCCAAGAACCACCGAGTCCGCCGGCCCACTTCGAGAGGAAGGCATTTTCAGCGATGCCACGGTACATGATGGACTCGATGGAGTCATCGACCTTATAGAGGTAGCAGCTGGAGAGCTGGCTGTGGAGAGTGCCGGAGTTAAAGAGAGTGGGTGTGGAGGAGCAGAAGCGACGGCCTTTGTAGAGATTGTAAAGGCGGATGACCCAGTCCTCGGCATTGGTTTTCTCGGCTTTAAAGAGGCCCATGGAAACGCGCATCCAGAAGAACTGCGGGGTCTCCATGCGGCGTGGCTTGGCGCCGGTTTTATCGACGTTGAGGTAGCGGTCGTAGAGGGTCGAAATCCCGAGGAAATCGAAGTCGAGATCAGCGGAGGGATCGAGCGCATCGGCGAGGCGGTCGAGGTCGTATTTGTCGACGATGTCTTGGCTGAGGCGTTTGATTTTGACTCCGTGAAGGAGGTAGGATTTGAAAGCCTGACGGTGCGCTTCCTTGAGTGACTCGATGCCATCGCTCTGGATGTTCCAAGGGAGGACTTCCTCGTAGATGTAGGAGAGGAGGATACGCCCGGCGAACTTGGACATGTCGGCGTCCTTTTCGAGGAGGGTCTTGGAGTTGAGGACGATGGTTTTTTGGAGGTCCTCGCGGGAAATTTCGGCGCCGATGGAGCGGCGAAGTTCCTTTTCAATTTCCTCCTCGCTCATGGAGAGGTCGAGGCCGATGGAGGCGAACTGGATGCGCTTCTTAAGCTCGGCTCCGTCCCAGAACTCGGAAGTGCCATCGGTGGTGACGGTGACGAAGGATTCCTGCGCGGGGTCCTCGATTTCTACTGGGTTATCGGCGCGGAGGCGTGAGCGTTCATCGCGGTAGCGGACGTAGTGCGCGGCGATCTTAAAGTGGCCTTGGCGCATGAGCTCGTCTTGCACGTGGTCTTGGACGTCCTCGATGTGGACGAAGGCTTGATCGCCGGTGCGGACGAGATTGGTGACAGCTTGTGCGATGGCGTGCGCGGGTGCGGGGTCGGCCTTGAGAGTGAGGAAGGCGCGGGAGACCGCTTGCTCGATCTTGGTCTCGGACCAGGGGACGACGTTGCCATTGCGGCGGATGAGGCGGACGGGCATTTCCTGAGGCTGCTCGGAGACGGAAATCTCCCCTTTCATGTCGAGCGAGCGCTGGAAGACGAGGGACTTGGCGACGTCGTGTGCGTCGTTCTCGATGAGGGCTTTTTCAATGAGGAGGTAGAGATCGTTTTGGCTGAGCTTAAGCTGACCACCACGCTGGACCTGCTGCATGAGGGAGGCGGAAACGCGCTGAGCGACGGAGGATACGAAGGAGCGGTTTTGCTCGGAGAAGATATTATCCTCGGGCTCGTTGCGGGAGATGAGGAGATTAGTCAAAGAGCGCCCGATGGCGTCGGCGACGTCGGAGAGCGAGAAGATTTCGTCATTTCCGGCACGAGTGACGGTGATTTCTGGAATGGGAGTGCGTTGTTCGGTGGCGAGGGTTTCACGCCAAGCGTGTGGGTTTACGGAGGCAGCGCGGGAGGCGACGGTTTCTTTGAGGGCTTGGTCTTCGGAGAGGGATAGGGAGCGGTACATGTTGTTGTTGAGGGGTGTGCTTTTTGTATGGATGAAATGGTTTGGTGGGAAGAAGGTGGAAGGGTTCAGGGATTCAGGGTTCAGGTTGCTTGGGTTTTGGACTTAGGCTCTGGACTTAGAATTTGAGTGTTAGATTTAAGATTGGCGGGATGCTTGACGGGTTTGGATGGCTTTGATGAAGGACTGGATCATTGCTGAAATTTCGCGGGACTCTTGGAGCATTTGGGAGGTGTTTCCGATGAGGGGAATTTGAAGGGCAGTGTGGGCTTTTTGGGCGATATAGAGTTGAGTGCGAAATTCGGCACAGGAGCCTTTGGCTATTCTTAAAAAACGGATGGTGTCTTGGTCACTGTCTCTTTCGTAGCCTTCGGCAATGTTTGAAGGAATGGAGAGAGAACAGCGGGAGAGTTGGTCTTTGAGAGTGAAGTTTTTTAGATTGTGAACTGAAATTAGGGCATCGACTGCTAGTCTTGATGAGCGTTTCCAAATTTCGAGATCTTCGAAGGTTGCCATAGATCAATGGAAGGGTTCAGGGGTTCAGATTGCTTAGGTTCCGTAGTCTTGGCCTGAAACCTGAATCCCTGAAACCTGTGACCTCCCGCCGGAGGCGGGCTAGAGGTCGTCGTCGCTGTATCCGGTGTCTTCTAGGGCTGAGGCTTTTTGGTATTCGGTGACTTTGCCCTCGAAGAAGTTTTGTTCTTTTTTGAGGTCGATGGCTTCGGAGAGCCATGGGAAGGGGTTTTCGGTATTGCCTCCTTTTAGGGGCTCGAGGCGGCAGTTGACGAGGCGGCGGTCTGAGATGTAGTCGATGTATTGCTCGAACTCAGCGACGGAGAGGCCGACGGCATCGACTGGGAGGCAGTCTTTGATGAATTCTTTTTCAAGGCGGACGCCCTCGGCCATGGTTTGGCGGAGATCTTCCTTGAATTCAGGGGTCATGATGTCTGGGTTCTCGGTGGTGAGGGAGTTGAGGAGATTGCGGAAGACCTCGATGTGGTTTGACTCGTCACGCAGGGTGTAGCGGAACATTTGGCCGATGCCGGGGAATTTATTCTGGCGGTAAAGGCTGAGGATCATGCCGAAGAGGCCGTAGAACTGGGTGCCTTCCATGACTTGACCGAACATGAAGATGTTTTTTGCTAAGGCTTGCTTATTCTCGAGCTGGGTGAGGTCGACGTCACGGCGAAGGGCGCGGGAGTTGGAGACGACGAAGTGGTTCTTAGCCTTGATGGTGGGGATGTCTTCGAACATGGCCTCACATTCGTGCGGGTTGATGCCGAGGCTGGAGATCATATAAACGAGGGAGTCTGCGTGGATGTTTTCCTCATGGGCGTGGCGGCCGAGGACGAGCTTGAGCTCTGGGGCGGTGACGAGCTCACGGACGACGTGGAGGATGTTATCTCCGACGATGCCTTCGGCGGCGGAGAAGTAGCCGATGCCCATTTTGATGATCCAGCGCTCGACGTCGGAGATTTCACTCCCCTGCCATTGCTGGATGTCGGTCTGCATTTGGATGTCTTCTGGCTCCCAATGATTCCCCTTCATGGTTTTGTAGAGATCGTAGGCCCACTGGTATTTTAGGGGGAGGATGTTGAAGAACATGGTGTCACGGCCATTGATGACGGATTTGGCGGCGATGGCGGCATCAGCTTTGTCTTTATCGAGGACAAAAGTGCGGTCTCCTAGGGTAATTGTAGTGGTGTTAGACATTGGGTTAGAAGGGTGTTTGGTGCTAGTTATTAAGGGTGATTGATTTTCCTGAAATGGAAATCGAGCTGGGGATGAGACTAAAGTGAAGAATGCTTTTTCCGCAAGGTGAAATTATCTCATGTTGTATGAACAAATTATTAACAATACAAGATGTAGTGGTGTTTTGGGATTTTAGGGAGAATGGGTTTGGGGGGATTTGGGGGAGATTTTGGGGGGATTTGTTGAATTTTAAGGAGGTTTTGGGGTGCTTGAGGATGGAAATTGAGCGGATGGAGGGCGGGGTCTTGGGCCTTAAAAAAAGTGGCTTTGTTTTGAATTGAGTGGCTGGGAGGGGAATGTTCAAAAAAGTGTGCTTCGGGTGAGATGATGGGGGGGATTTCAAGGGGTTTTTTAAGTTGGGAGAAGGGATAAAATTTTGAATTTGGGGGGGGTGGAGGCTTGGTGGGGTGCTTGGTGGGGGGCTTGGTGGGGGGAGGGTTTAGGGGGCTTGGTGGCAACCTTTTAGGTGGTCGTTCACGAGGCCCATTGCTTGCATGAAGGCGTAGGCGGTGGTGGGCCCGACGAAGGTCCAGCCGCGCTTTTTAAGGTCTTTTGAGAGGGCGATGGACTGGGTGGTGAAGGTGAAGCTTCGGGCCTCTTCCCAGGTGAGCGGTGATTTTCTGGGCGGGGGCTGGAATTGCCGAAAGTAGCTGTGAAGGTCTGGGAAGTGGTCGAGGAGCTGGAGAGCACGTTGCGCGTTGTTGATGGTGGAGAGGATTTTACCGCGGTGGCGGATGATGCCTGAGTCTTGGAGGAGGCGGGCGATGTCGGTCTCCGTATAGGTGGAGACTTTATGGAAATCGAAGTGGGCGAAGGCGGCGCGGAAGTTTTCGCGCTTTCGGAGAATGGTGAGCCAGGAGAGGCCGGCTTGGAATCCCTCTAGGCAGATTTTCTCGAAGAGGCGGAAGTCATCGCGAACTCCCCTGCCCCATTCGTGGTCATGGTAGTGGAGGTATTGGGGGTCGCTACCGGGCCACCAGCAACGGGTGAGGCCGTCTGGACCGGTGATGAGCCCGGTGGGGGGAGCTTTCATGAGAAGGAGAGTTTACGATCGAGGGAGCGGTATTGGATGGCTTCGAGCACATGATCTGGGGCGAGCTGCTCAGCTTGGGTGAGGTCGGCGATGGTGCGGGCGACTTTTAGAATGCGATCATGGGCGCGGGCGGAGAAGTTAAGCTGCTCCATGGCCTGTTCTAGGAGCATGGAGCATTCTGTGGAGACGGCACAATGTTCTCGCATGGTTTTGGGGCCCATGTCGGAGTTGGTGCGGGTTTGGGGGAGCTTGGCGAAGCGGGATTTTTGAAGAGAGCGGCAGGTCATGACACGTTGACGAACGGTGGCGGAGGATTCTGATTGTTCATTAGAGGAGAGTTGCTTGTAGTCGATGAGGGGGACTTCGACGTGGAGGTCAATGCGATCGAGGAGGGGGCCGGAGATTTTTGCGCGGTAGGACTCGACCTGGCGCGGATTACAACGGCATTGGCGGACGGGGTCGCCATAGAAGCCGCAGGGGCATGGGTTTAGTGCGCAGACGAGGAGGAACTTTGAGGAGAAGTTATAGGTGCCGGCGGCGCGGGAGATGGTGACTTTGCCGTCCTCGAGCGGTTGACGGAGGACTTCTAGAGTGGAGCGGCGGTATTCTGGGAGTTCATCCAGAAAGAGGACGCCATTATGGGCGAGGGAGATTTCTCCGGGGCCTGGATGAGTTCCGCCACCGAGGAGGCCGACATCGGAGATGGTGTGGTGTGGGGCCCGAAAGGGGCGACCGTTGACGAGGCCCTCTCGGGCATCAAGTAATCCGGCGACGGAGTGGATGCGGGTGGTCTCGATGGCTTCTTCTTCGGTCATGTCGGGCATGATGGTGGGCATGCGTTTGGCGAGCATCGATTTGCCAGTACCTGGGGGGCCTACCATGAGGATGTTGTGACCGCCGGCGGCGGCGATTTCGAGAGCGCGCTTTACGTTATGTTGGCCTTTGACTTCATCGAGATCTGCGGCGTGTTCACGGTTGTTTGATTGGGAGATTTTAGGGCGGGGTTCGGGAGGGCGGGTGGCGTCTTGCCCGGTGATGAATTGCCAAGCTTCGTGAAGGGACTTGAGGCCGTAGACCTCGAGACCGGAAACCATGGCGGCTTCTCGGGCATTTTCGGCTGGGAGGAGGAGGCGCTTACGGCCGGCGGCCTTGGCACCGAGGGCGATGGAGAGGGCTCCCTTGACGGGGCGGAGGCTGCCATCGAGGGCGAGCTCGCCGACGATCATGAGATCGCGAGTTTGGGGGAGTTCTTCTTCTTGCTCACACGCGATCATGGCGAGGGCGATGGGAAGATCGAAAGAGGGTCCTTCTTTGCGGAGATCGGCGGGGGCGAGGTTTACGGTGTGGACGCCGTAAACGAAGTTCATGGCGGAGGCGAGAATGGCTGTGGTGACGCGGTCGCCAGATTCACGCACGGCGGCATCTGGGAGGCCGACGATATTGATGCGGCCGGCATTGGCTCCATCGGCTTCACGGGCGGCGACCTCGACTTCGACTTCGACCGCTTCGACTCCGCGTAGGGCGGCACTGTAAATCTTGGAAATCACGAGGGAAAAGATACTGTTCACAAGAGCAGTCGTCACGCTTTTGTTTTGCGTGCTTTAATTAAGGGGGATTTTCTCGCTATGATGAGGACGTGCTACAAATTGTCTTTAATGAGATCAGTGCGGCTGAGATTTCTCAACTCGATACGCTCGAACAGCTGGAGTTACTGGATGAGTTTAAGGTGACTGAAAAGGATCTGGAGAACCTAGATGGGGAGCGCTTTGGAAAAATCGAGCGGGATGGTAAGACGCTGTATCGCTTTCGCACGGCGGAGTGGCGCTTTTACTTTGAGGTGGCGGATGAGCAGGTGGTGGTGCATCGGGTGCTGCACCGGGGGACTTTTTCGGATTTTCGATTCCGTTTGAAGTTGCCTTTAGGAGAGGACGAGGCTTTGGCTGAGTCAAAGCACTTTTGGCAATTGATCGATGAGGGGCGACAGGCGAGGAGGAGCTAGATGGCGGGGCCAGTTTGCCGACGCGAGAAAACTGGGTGGCTTTCTCGAGGCCTCTCGGTGGCTCTGGCGGGAGCCTTTCTTTACCTTTTATGTTCGGGTGGTGCCGGGAGTCCCGCGCGGTCCATCTGGGGATTTCACTATCTACTGATCCCTGTGATCGTGATTTGGTTTCCGGAGATGGCGGCTAATTTGAGTGTCGAAAGAGTGTCTCCTAAAACGGCCGCGCGCCTCGGCTGGCTGGGGCTGGGAGCCGCAACAGTGCTGCCATCTGTTTTTTGGCTCTTCAGGTAGACAGGTAGACAGGTAGAATGCCAAAGGAAAAAGCACGAGTGGTACAGGATGACGGACTCGAACCGCCGACATACTCGGTGTAAACGAGTCGCTCTACCAACTGAGCTAATCCTGCGTTCACCACTTGCGTGCGGCGGGACGATATGCGGAAAATGGGAAAGATGGCAAGAGATTTGCGAGCTTGTGCGCCGTTCTTTTCGGTGATTGGTTTCGCGCAGGATGCACCTTCGCTTTACAGAAAAGGAATTAGCCACGCTGGTGGAGATGGTCAGTCTCTCGACGGAGATGGCAAATTTAAATCCAAACGATCCGGGGGATGCGGGATTTGCGCGCTTTGAGGAGATCGAGCATAAGGTTTTAGAGGCGGCAAAAAATACGGGGTTGGGAGAAATGGTGGAGTATGATGTCACGCGTGAGAAAAACCGAGTGACGGAGAAGTTCCAGGAGACGGCATTTTTTCAGCAATGTTTTGAGGAGTTTCGGAATGCGGTTTTTTGGGAGGAGTTGATGATCCGGCTGAGTGAGCGGGATTTGGTCAGGGAGATGGGAAAGGCAACTTACATGGCGATGAGCGAGGAGGCGCGGCGCGCTAAATCCGAGCCAATCGAGAAGCGATATTGGGCAAAATTCCTAAAAGATGGGGTGGATCCTCTTTTCTGGATTGATCGGAATGAAGATGCCTAGGACTCTCCGATTATGATTTCACGGCGCAAGGCGTTTTACCCCATCTCGGATTCCCTGCTGAATTATCTGGCGCACTATGGGCGGCTCTCTGAGGTGCCTCTGGTGTATGATGATCTGCTACGGTTCACGGGATCGATCCCCTATGAGAATCCGGCTGGTGAGGAGACGCTGTGGCTGGAGGTGATGTATCCGCCAGAGGTGATGGCGGAGCTGCGACCTAAGCTCACTAAGATCTATGCGCTGCTAAAAATCGGTGGGGATCTTAGCTTAGCGGAGCACTTGACGGTGGAGCGGATCGACTTCGGGGAATTTGGAAACTCTCGCCCGTTCCGAATCCGAATCACGAATCTCTTCAATGGTAACTCGGATTACTACTATGTGAAAAATGCCGATGCCTCACGGCTCTTCGGCTTAGAGTTAGAGCATATTCTTTCGCCAAATCGCATCAACTACTTGGTCAATGGTAACACCTTGATAGAGGAGCACATTGCAGGGGTCCCGGGTGATGTTTTCATCAGAGATCATTTAAAAAATCCACAACTCAACCATGTCCGAGTTGCAAAGGAATTCGTGAAATTTGCGGAGCGTTGCTTTGTGAAATTACTAGGGGATATGCGCACCGTGAACTACGTGGTGGACATCACGCCTGACTTCGAGGAGGTGCAATACCGGGTGCGCCCTATCGACTTTGATCAGCAATCTTACGAGGGGCAGCTCTCGGTTTATCGTGCGCACCAGTTCCCAGATAATAAGCCGGTGGAAGAGCTGGTCAAAACGCACCTCAATAACCAAACAATCATGCAATACCGTGCGGAGGAGCATTTACAAATGTCCCGCCGTGCCAAGGTCGAGCGTAACCGCCTCAAGGCTGTATTAACGGTCATGAACCGGACCAAGATCGCCCCTTATGAGCACGTCGTCTCGCTGCGGGACTCCTTGGTGGAGCGCTATGGGTCACACTCCTTCGAGGCTTGTGAGTCGATGGGAGCATTAACGGCGATCCACCTTCAAAAGGTGCTGAATCTTACTCCACCGAAAAGGTGACTACTCCACCGAAACGGTGACTACTCCAGCGAGAAGGTGACGTATGTTTCTTTGTCAGAGATTTTTTCCGGATCAGCCCGCCAAACAAATCGCAAAGATTCGTAGAGGGCTCCTCGGGTAACGACCTCAATGTTTCCTGATTTTGCAGAGCCATTTTTTACGACGAGGGCCTTCCCAGCTAGGGCCTCCGACTTGACCTCTACCTCGCTTGCTCCCTCTTTAAGGATGTCCTCACTCCGGATATCTGTCTTGAGATCGGAGAACTTAACGCGCACTTTTTTGCCATCTTTTAAGCGGGTGCCTTTGACGTAATCGCGGCCTAATTTTTTTCTCAGCTCTCGTCCTTCAGGCACTTCATCAAAGCGGTAGAGGCGTGGTAAGACGAACTCGATTCCTACGCGGATCTTGTTTTCCGTCTTCTTTTCGAGAAGTTTCGGCTTGATGGAAAATGCCCCACGAGCAGGAGAATGAGTCCACTGGATCTTAGTTCCCCCGGTGACAGTCATGTCAAACACGATGGTTTTCTTGGGGTTCAGGCCTTTCTCGTTTTCGCTCTTTAAACCATCTTCCTTGATGATTTCTCGGCGGACCCAACGGCCTTTCACCTCTTCTTCGATGAGATATCTGACTTGGATTTCCTTATTCGTCGTCCGTTTCCCTTTTGCTTTCGGAAAAATGAGCCCCTTCCCATCTGCACCGATGCCGAAGTCGTACCCCCTCCCCTCCCAACCAGTGAAGTAGCCCAACCAGTCTTTTTTATCAGACATTTGGGGGAGGTCGGCAAGGGTCTGAGCGGTGCATGCGGCGAGAATTAGGAAGAGTCTCTTCATCGCATGATTAAACACCAGTCTCACGATTCGTAAAGAGCCTTGCTGGGGAATAAGATCTACTCGCAGCACTCTTAACCATTGTGAAGCCACTTCCCTTTTCATTCTGGTCATTCTGGTCATTCTGGTTTTTACCGCTGTGGCTACTCTGCCTCACTCTCAGTAGTTGTCAGGCCCAGCCAAAAAAAACACCGGAACTCGGCACCGTGCAGTGGTCCCGTGACCTCTCAACCAGTATTGCTGCGGCGAAGCAATCCGGAAAGCCCATCTTCTTACTCTTCCAAGAAGTGCCTGGGTGAGCAGGATGCCGCATCTTTGGGTCCAAAGTCTTGTCACATCCTCCTCTCGTTAAATTCATCGAGTCCGAGTTCGAGCCTGTCGCAATTTATAATAATGCAAGAGGGATGGATGCTCGGATTCTGAAAGAATTCAAAGAACCATCCTGGAACTATCAAGTCGTGCGCTTCATCAAGCCTGATAAATCTGACATCATTCCGCGCCGCGATGGCATCAACACCATTGCAGGGATCGCCAGGCGCATGGTGGCGGCATTGGAAAAAGAAAAGCGCGAAGTCCCGCAGGAGCTTCGCGCTTTGAGTAAAAAGTAGCAGGGCTATCTCCAGATGGGGCTTACTTTGCAGCGTCGAAATGAGCTGCGACGACATCCCAATTCACAACGTTCCAAAATGCCCCAATGTAGTCTGGGCGGCGATTTTGGTAATTGAGGTAGTAAGCATGCTCCCAAACATCGAGACCTAGAATAGGAGTGCAGCCGCAGGTGCCCGCAGCCTCACCCATGAGAGGATTATCTTGGTTCGGAGTGGAGCAGACTCCGAGGGAGCCATCAGATTTCACTCCCAACCAGGCCCAGCCTGAGCCGAAGCGAGTCGCGCCAGCTTTGGCAAACTCCTCTTTAAAAGCATCGAAGGACCCGAAGGCGGAATCGATCGCAGCAGCGAGGTCACCGGATGGCGCGGAAGCACCGCCAGGTGCGATGACTTTCCAGAAAAGGCTGTGGTTATAGTGGCCGCCACCATTATTGCGCAGGGCGGGGACCTCTGCGATTTTCGCTTGGAGATCGCTTAGAGAAAGCTCGGCAAGTTCAGGGTGTCCCTCCAATGCCGCATTCAGATTCGCCACGTAAGCATTGTGATGCTTACCGTGATGAATTTCCATCGTCGCTTTATCGATGGTGGGTTCTAGGGCGTCGTGAGAATATCCGAGTTCAGGAAGTGTATGGGCCATGATTTTAATTGAGTTTGATTTTAGCGGAGTGCACTTACACATTCGCGCAGTGCTTGCTTAAGGGGAGAATTACACCTTCTCGATGAACCGCAAGAGACAATGCCCTATCCCATGCCTGAATTTTTATCACACTCGGCCTTCCTCCCCGCGCTCATCGGCTTCTTGGCCGGGATCTTCCTCGCCTTCTTCTTCCTCTCGCGGAGCCTTTCCATCATGCGCACTGCCGTCACCCAACAGGAAAAAAATGCCGCCAGAACCATTGCTGACCTAAAGGCAGAACAGTCGGCACTCCAGAATGAAATCGCCAGCTTACGTGCGATGGAGTCCCGCCTTATCAAGCGCCAAGGGGAGCTCGAGACCTTAAGCGGGAGTGATGAAGAACGCCGAGAGGCACTTCTAGAGCACCTTCTCCAAAATGAAGCCACCCTACGAGACGGGCTCATCAGGCTAGAAAACACCCTTCTCAATGCCATTCGTAAATCCCCATCCCCTTCCCCCTCCCCTTCATCGTCCCCCCCCAGCCCGGTCAGCGCAGATCTCGGCGATTTCGTCCCGCATGTTCCCAGTCAAAAAGAAAGCCCACGGGAAGAGAACTTTGAAGGCTTCGTGATGGAACAACCAAAAGTGAAAGCAGAATCGGCCGCCAATGTTTTGCGAGCCGCCCTCAACGAACCGCAGTCATAAACCCGTAGCCTCCTGACAAATGAAAACCGCACTCATCACTGGTGCCTCCTCCGGGATTGGCAAAGCGATTGCCGAGGCACTCATCAAAGAAGGGATGTCCGTCATCGGGCTCTGCCGCTCGATCGATGATCTCCCTCCCGGCGTCACCCCCCTCCCCTGTGACCTTCGAGAGGTGAGCCAAATCCAGGCCGCCTTTGCGGATCTGCCTCAGCTCGATATTTTAGTAAACTCTGCCGGCCTCGCCTACCTCTCTCGCCTAAGCGATGGCTCCCCTGAGCAATGGGAAGAAATGTGGCGCGTGAACGTGCACGCGCTCAGCCTTTGTTGCCAACTTTCCCTCACCCTCTTCCCAGACACCGGCGGGCACATTCTCAATCTTTCCTCCATGTCAGGCCACCGCGTGCCTCCCACCGGAGGGTTCTACGCCAGCACAAAATTCGCCGTCAGAGCCATCTCAGAGGCCCTGCGATGCGAGCTAAAGGCCGCGGGCAACAAAACCCGCATCTCCTCAATCTCGCCCGGCTTTGTCGATACCCCACTCCTCGATCATTACTTCGCAGGAAGGGCTGATGAGCTGCAGACCGCCCGCGATGAAATCGCAATGCTCACGCCAGAGGCGATCGCCGCCACCGCAGTTCACCTTCTAAGCGCGCCTCCAGAGGTCGAGCTAAATGACATCCTCATGCGAAGCGCCCAGCAATCAGTCTGAAGATTCCTCCGGAGATTTCGCGACCTCCGCAGATGAGATTTCCTCCTCGGCTGGGACCTCCTTTCCCTCGGCATGAGGCTGATCGCTCTCCTTTTTCTTCTCAGGGGAATTTTTCTTAGCCGCCGTCTTTTGTGCCGGCACGGGCTCCTTACTTTTTGCCAAATGCACCGTCGTATCGGAGAGCAAAATAATGTGGCCTTGCGCAAGTAACCATTGGAAATCCTGAAACCACTCATGCTTCTGCTCATCCGTGACCTCAGCCGGCATCACCTCTTCCCAAAATTCCTTTAAGGTGATTCCCGATTTTTTGGTCAATTGATCAATCACCGCCTGCGGGCGCTCAGAAAGCTTCGTATCCTGAGGCACCGCATGTGGCCGAGAAGGCCCAACCTTAAGCTTCTTATTCCACTTAAAGACCGCCACGTGCCGACCCGAAAGCTGGCGACACACCAGCGGCATAAGGTTTGAAGGATAACGCTTCTCTTCCGCAACTCCGTTCTTAAGCAGAGTCAGCAAACCCGGAGAAAGAAGATTCCCGCGAATGTCACCCATCACCCAAGCACGATGGGTCTCCTCGAAGACCTGCTCGAAGAAGTTCTCAATAAAGTGACGTTCCACCGCGCGCGCATCATCGAAGAGTGCGCCCTCCGCATCCGCTAAAGGAGCTTCTGCAACCGAGGCTTCCTCTTGTGCAGCTTCCTCGGCCCCCGCCTCTTCCCCCGCCTCTGCCTCGGCCTCTGCCACCTCTTGGACAACTTCCTCGCTAGCTTCAGACTCAGCTGGAGCTGCCTCCTCACTCGCTTCCCCTCCCTCGCCTGCTGGAGTTGCCTCTGCAACTTCCTTGGGCTCTTCCTTGGGCTCTTCCTTGGGCTCTTCCTTGGGCTCTTCCATTGGAGCTTCGCCTCCTAACGCCGCGTCCTTTTCCTCCGCCGCGATCTCTTCGCTCGCCTCAGATCCTTGAGCGTTTTCAGCCTTCGGCTCGGCAATCTTCCACTTGGAAACAATCTTCATGCTCTCCAGCCATGCTTCCACCACCTCTTCGCCATGCTCCGTGCGAACCTTTGCCTTATAAGCATCAAGCGACATGTTTGAAAATCGCTCGCGGTGAAGGGCATTTAATTTCTCCTGATAGCCGTGGTAATTTGGAGGCCCTAAAAGCTCATTACTAATACCACACCGAGCCACCGCAGAGAAACTCCCCTTCGGAGCCTCCCCCTCGACCTTGACCTCCTCATAATACTTACCGAGCCAGTCAGAGCGCCAAATATGACGTTGAGCTTCATCACGAGTGAGCCAGACTGATTGATCTTCCCGGCAGCGATAAAGCGCCTTTTCGGGAGAATCAAAAGTGACCCTAAAACGATCACGGCTTTGCAAAAGAACCTTCGCAAGATCGAAGACCGAGAAAGTCTGTCCAGAATCAGTGACTCTCTTCGCCAAAAGATCTAAGCTTTCCTCCGCCGGCATAATACGCATATTCACCCCTTCCGGAGCTGGCACCTCTTGGCGCTGAGGTCGCCGCTGATCATCACCACGCCCTCCACGGCCGCGGCCCCCACGGGAACCACCCCCACGGGAACCACTCCCACGGGAACCACTCCCACCACGAGTTCCCCCACCACGGCGATCACCTCCACGCCCACCGCCACCGCGCTGATCATCACGGCTTCCGCGGTCTTTAAACTTCTTAAGGCTTTTCGATTCCGAGGGATCCCGAGCCCACGCAGGACCGAAATTTAAACCGGATAAATCAAGAGCTCCGTCTTCATCTGGAGTTTGTGGAGTATCTTCACTCATAGGTGCAGGTAGAAATTCAAGCACACCCGCCGCAGCTTAGGAAGCATGCATCGTTGGTTTTTCGCAAAAAGAACGGCAGAGTCATCTCATGCGGAAAATTGTCCAACTTCGCGGACTCCTCGTCCAACACCACCTCATCCTTGATGGTGACCAAGTTCATCTCATCGATGGAGGTTTCATCGGGGCTATCCCCCGCATCGGCAAAGCCCTCGCTGAACTCGGTAAAAACTTCTCAGACATCAACAACATCATCCTCACCCACGGTCACCTAGACCACACGCTGAACCTAAGCCAAATCCAAAAACTCAGCGGCTGCAAAATCTACGCTCCTCGCTTAGATCAAGACCACCTTGAAGGGCGCTATCCCTATCGTGGCCTTACGCGCTTTTGTGGCTGGCTTGAAAAACTAGGCCGCCTCCTCCTCCGCTTCCAAGCGCCCAAAGTCGATCACCACTTCGACGATGGTGACGACATCGCAGGACTCAAAGTCATCGCCCTCCCCGGCCACACCGCTGGGCATTGCGGACTCCTCCTCGCTGAAGAAAAACTCCTCATTGCCGGTGATCTTTTCACCAACCACCTCGGAAAAGCAAGCATCCCTCCTCGCATCTTCAATGACGACCACACCGAAGCCAAAAAAAGCATTCGTAAGGCCGCCCAGCTCGATCTCGACGGAATCCTCCTCAACCACGCCTGGAAAACCACACCTGCCGAACTACTCAAACAATGCCGCTCGCTCATTTGACGGTGCGACCTGATCAGAATCTTTTTTAACAAAACCACCCCAGAAAGCACCTCACCGAATCTACAGTTTAGACCTGTCCAACCTGTGGAGTCAGGTCACCCCAAATCTGCGCCACCCAAAAGCACCCCACCTCCCAAAAAACTATTGAAAACAAATGACTTAAGAAGATTCTTTTTTGTATGCCTTGCTTATTGGATCGATGCCAATGTCTCGCCATGCCGAGGGTGACTTGATTACCCTCGGAGTGAACCGCTAGGGCACCCTTCTGAGATGGCCATCCCAGAAGAGTGCGAGAGGTGTCAGACCGTGTATGCCCAGTGAGCTTCCACTCACGTATGTCAGCTTGGTCGGC
>CALDZJ010000075.1 GCA_937944055.1 uncultured Verrucomicrobiales bacterium
GTCCTCCAAGGAGGTAAATTTGCCGACTTCATCGATGCCCATACCGAACTCTTCGACTACATCGAGAGCTACTACAATCATCACCGGAAACACTCCTCAATTGGCTATAAAACTCCGGTCCAATTCGAAAACCTCTACTACCAAAACTAACCAACAAGTGGTCCAGAAAATCCTTGCACCTCAGAACTCCGCAGCAAGCGCGAGCTGATTGAAAAATTTATTGATAGTAATCTTCCCAATCTCACAAACGCTGCCGAGATCCCTGACGCTTTGGAAGACTTTTGGGAACAAGAACGCGTGGCCGCCTTCGATTCGCTCTCCAAAGAAGAAGGCCTCAATCCCGAGAAACTCGGGATCCGTCATCGACTGCTACGTCTACACCGGCAAAAAGCCCGAAAAGGAACCGGACATCGTAGGTTTCATCGACAAGCCTCTCGGCATCCTCGACCGAGAGCCCACCAGCAATCGTATCTTCGACAAAGTGATCACCTTCGTGACAACCTTTATCAAAGGCATCGCGGCCTAGCAATCCGCTCCTAAGCCGCTCAAGGACAAAGCTCTTAACACTTGTTTTTTCAGTGAATCTGCGCAGTCTTTGGGATGCGTTGTTTTCACCCTTCGATGCTGTTCAGAAACCTATCGGGGACCGGCTTGGCTGGAGCCCACATTTTTGCAGCTCTTCTTCTCTCTTTCACGAATCCGGCCTCAGGCGTGGAGCGGATCCAGCTTCCCTCTACTCAGGCCATTTCAAAGGACGGCAAGACGCTGATTTTTGCTTGGGCCGGGGACATTTGGACTTCTTCAATTACGGGAGGAGAAGCTCAGCGTCTCACACACCACCCAGCCGAGGATGAGAATCCTAAAATCTCCCGTGATGGTGAATCGATCTTTTTCAACTCAAATCGCAGCGGGTCGAATCAGGTTTTTCAAATCCCGATACAAGGCGGGAGCCCTCAGCAGATCACCTTCCACTCTGAAGGAAGCTTCCTCGAAGACGTGCACCCCTCGAAGGACTTCATCTTAGTCAGCGGGCGACGCGATCATGCGGGGCGGCGGCCGAGCCGATTGCTTGAAAAAGCCACAAACCCAGGCCGTGACGAGCGGCTCCTCTTTAATGCCGATGCCCGTGGCGGCCGCTACTCACCTGATGGGACAAAGGTTCTCTTCCTCCGCGGCGGCGCTCCCACTTACCGCAAGGGCTATCGCGGCTCTCAGGCTGGCCGTATCTGGCTCTACGACCGCACGCAGAACTCCTTTAGCGAAACGATTAAGGACGAAAGCGGTTGCCGCTATCCGCTCTGGGCCCCTGATGGAGAATCCTTTTACTACGTGAGCGGCCGCTCTGGCTCCTTTAACATTTGGCATCACCGCTTCGGCCAGCCAACAGATCGCCAAATCACTCAGCACCTCAATGATAGCGTCCTCGCTCCGACCCTCTCAAGAGATGGCTCCACCTTGATCTATCGCCACCTCTTTGACCTCTACTCTCTATCCACACAAAAGGACTCCCGTGCCTCTAAACTCTCACTCTACCATCGCAGCACGCTAGCGCACCCAGCGCAGGAATCCTTCAATCTCAACTCTACCCAAGATGCCACCGTGACCGCCTCTGGCCTAGAGTGGGCCTTCAGCGCGGGAGGGGAAATCTGGGCCATGGATACGGTGCTCAAAGAACCACAACGCCTCACGGACTCCCCCGCCTTAGAAGCTGATGTCTCATTCACGAAGAACGGGAAATTCCTCTACTATCAAAAGGACAATGGCGTGAGCGCAAACTACTGGCGCATGTCTAAGATCAATGCCACCGACTTTTGGTGGACGGCCACGCAAGTTCAGCACGAGCCAGTGACGCAGGGCGCTCAGATGAAGTGGGGCTTCCAGCTAAGCCCCGATGAGAAGCAGATCAGCTATATCGAGTACCCCGGCACGCTTTGGATCGCCAACGCAGATGGCTCTGAAGCGCGTAAACTCATCGAGAAAGGCAGCGCAGCATCTTACGTTTGGTCTCCGGATGCTTGTCACCTCGCCTACTCCCTCTCTGATGAGAACTATAACCGGGATATCTATATCATCGCCACTGACGGTAAAAGTGAACCCGTCAATATCTCGCGCCACCCCGATACAGATTCTGAGCCCCGCTGGTCACCTGATGGTAAAATCCTAGCCTTCACAGGCCGTCGCCACTCGACCAGCACGGACCTCTTCTTCGTCCACCTGACGCGGGAGAGCCACTTCCGTAGCGAGCGTGACTCCCGCATCGAGTCAGCACGGAAAGCAATGCAGAAAGACCCCGCTTATCAGAAAAAGGACCCCAAGAAAAACACCGCAAAAGAAGACAAAGGAGACAAAGAAGAAGGGCTCGGCAAAAAAATCCTGAAAGGATTGGGGATCGCTAAAAAGGCAGAAAAAAAGAAGAAAAAAGATCATCATAAGCAAGGGCCACTCGATCTGGATGAGCTCCACAAACGCATCCAAAGGATCCCCGTAAATGGCCTCAATATGAATCAACTCCGGTGGATGCCGGACTCAAAAAACATCACCTTCCAATCAGGCGGGAGCATCTACCAAGTGGAGGCTAAAGCCGGGGCTAGGCCGACCGTCATGAGCAAGGCAAACGGAACGATCGTGCGCTACGACGAAAAGGATAAAATGTACCTCCTCTCTAGCGGCTCCCCCGCCCGCTTCTCAAAAGGCCGCCTCAGCAAATACTCATTTAACTTCCCCTTCACGCGGGACCGCCAGCAGCATCAGCGCATGGGCTTCCGTCAAGCTTGGCGCACCTTGAGAGATTACTTCTACGATCCTCGCCTCAATAATCGCGACTGGGAAGAAGTGCGGATGAAGTATGAACTCGCCGCGGCCCAAGCACCCACGAAGGAAAGCTATGCCCGTGTCATGGCACTCATGCTTGGCGAGCTGAATGCTTCACATATGGGATTCTCCCCTAACCGTTTCCCTAAGGAATGGCGCTTTGATGAAGCTTGGCGCAGCGACACTCCCCATTTAGGAGTGCGGCTTGATGAGACTCGTCGCGTCAGCTACGTCCACCCGAATGGCCCGGCAGACCGACCAAAAAGCAGACTAGAAATCGGCGATCTCTTACTCAAGGTCGATGGCAAGGCCCTCCGCTCAGACCTCTCACTCACGCAAATGCTCAATGGCCGCCTAGACCGTGACATTATCCTAACAGTCAAAGCTGCCAAGGATGAGTCAGAACGAGAGGTCACGATCCGCCCTATCAGTCACGGCCAAGCCCGCGCGCTCGCAAATACCGCACATCTCGATGAGCGAAAGACCAGGGTGGAAAAAGCAAGCAAAGGAAAGCTCGGCTACCTGCACGTAGCTCGCATGAGGTGGGATGAGTTCGAGAAATTCGAGCAGCACATTTACGAGCGCGGCGCTGGGAAAGATGGCCTGATCATTGATGTCCGAGATAATGGCGGCGGAAACACCGCTGACCACCTTCTCACCGTCCTCACTCAGCCCCTCCACGCCTACACCATCGGCCGGAATGGCAGCATCGGCTATCCGCAAGATCGTAGCGTTTACGCCAACTGGACGAAGCCCATCGTAGTGCTTTGTAATGAGAACTCCTTCTCCAATGCCGAGATCTTCGCCCATGCCATTAAGACCCTGAAACGCGGAAAAGTCATCGGCATCCAGACCGCAGGTGGAGTCATCTCGACCGGCTCCGCAACGATCCTAGATCTCGGCCGCCTCCGCCTCCCTGGCCGTGGCTGGTTCCTCCCGAATAACGGGCAAGACATGGAACTCTACGGAGCGATTCCGGATGTCATCATCGACGTCCAGCCAGATGATCTCCCCAGCGGAAAAGACCCTCAGCTGGACAAAGCGATCGAGGTCCTAAATCAGGAAGTCAAGGAACGCAGCCAGAAACTGGCCCCGCCCATCTACCGCTCACAGCGCTAAAGACGAGAACACGGATAGCACACTGATTCTCCCCCTCTTGGATCTTGCCAACTTTGCAGACCCTGCGGAGTATGGACTCTAGTTCGAACAGGCCTCCCGCCCACTCGATTACCTGATGCAGTAAAAAACGCTACTTACTTTCTTCTGCGTAGTCCTAGGAAACCGAGTCCGCTCAGACCTAAGAAGAAGAGGGACGATGGCTCTGGAATGCGAGCGAACTCCAAATCAGCTACTAAGTCGATAGGCTGATCTGATCGTCCATCAAGGCCTACCGTGAAGCCGAATGTCGCCGCGTATTGGATGGCAGTCTTCCCCTCGATCAGAAATTCCTCTGAGACATTTTCAAAAGAATTCGAGGTAATATCATACAAAGTTTCATCATTAAACGAACCCAAGCGAACCCCGTTCCCAGTCCAATCATTCACTTCTCCAGGGCGATTTCTCCCATCCAAGATATAACTTACGTCAACAGCTTGATTAAAGCCGAATGAAATTGATCCAGCCCCCCAAACCCCGAATCTTTCCGCAAAGTTCACACCCGCTTCCTTGTAGACGCCATCACCTTCGATGGTTAGCACCAGATTGGGTGAGTAAAATCCTAGATCATAAACTCCATTAATAGAGTCTGAATCGTTAAACCCCTGCGCCTCAAAGAAAGTTTGCAAGGAAGTTTGGGCGTTGGATTGGGATATTAAGACCATTCCGGCGCACGAAAGGGGTTTTTTTACGGATTTTTTCATAATTAAGGGATCATTCATTGCGTCGTCGTAATTTTTTGTAAATTACCGCGCACGAAATGAGATCAAGCTAATGCCCCACACACCCAAAACCGTCAATTTAAATCAATCACTTTAAAATATATAATAAATAATGATTAATTTAATTAATAAGTTATTTAAGTATAAAACATAACTTTAATTTCACTGATTGTTCGACAAGATGACAAGAGACTGAATCTAGCCCAGTCTTGGCCCCTTCTTAACTGAGCTGCTCTGCACGGTTTTAGAAGGAGAGTGGGTGAAGTGGTAACAGAGGAAGGTGGCTTCCGGTTCTGCTTGGCCGCATTAATCTGCTGCAGCGGATCATCCCTGATCATTCCTAAGCACTCAGGCGATGATTCTTTGATAAAAAATACCTCCGGCCGGGATCGAACCGGCACGACCTAGGGTCAATGGATTTTAAATCCACAGCGTCTACCAATTCCGCCACGGAGGCCTCTCATTGCTGAAAGTTGGCAGAGTCTTTGACAGAGTGCGGGACTTGGCAAGTCTGTTTGCAATCCAGTTTCAAGATTCAGTTTCATTCCCTAAAAAATGCCTCCTCCGGCTCGAGTTCCGCCTTCTTCCCTCGCTATTAAAACTCGACGCTTCTGCCCCATCATTCAGACTCCTTGACGATGTCGATGAATCCACGCGGTGCTGCCTTTCTCGGTGCCGCAGTGGCTCTGACAGTCGCAGGCTTACTTCTGATCGATGGGGTCCTGATCTCACTGGGAGTGGCGGGCTTTCTCCTCATCATCATTATCATTATTTTTGGCCGCTGGAACCTCTCCCGGATCGAGCTACAACTCAGTGCTCCGAGCCGCGTTTTTGCGGATACCCCCTTCGACTTACATCTCACTCAGCACAATCGGCGTCAACTCTTCGACGCCTACGGAATAGAGCTCCAGCTCCGCCTCTCAAAAACTGCTGCAATCCATTCACACGCCGCTTGGACCGCGGCCCGTTCATCGTCCACAAGTAAGCTGCGCGGATCCATTTCCAGACGGGGAGCCGCTTCCCAACACCCCTGCACCCTTTCTTCATCTTTTCCGCTTGGCCTTTTCTGCTTCCGTAAGAAAACGAGCGCAGCACAAGAAATTCTCGTTTTTCCAAAGCCTCTCGTTCCGCAAGAATTCTTCGCCAATGGGGAGTTCGATGACGCTTGGAATGGCGAGGGACACCAAGCGGGAGATGCCCCGGGAGAGCCTCGTGGCCTCCGCCCCTATCGCCCCGGCGACCGAGCAAAGCAAATTCACTGGCCCTCCACGATCCGCTCTCTCACGCGGGGGCGCAGCCCACGGGTGCGCGAGTATGATCCACCCGGCCTCCGCCCACGGGAGGCCACCGTGCTCTTCCATAGTTTTGGCACGGATCACACCCTGATCCGCACGGATCTCTTTGAGCGGGCTCTCTCGCTGGTCTGCGGCACTCTGAGGCACCTGCGCGGCATCGGCGTCCCCACCAACCTGCGCGCTGATTTTCTCGCTTGGAGAGAGCAAGCAAGTTTTCACTCGAGCGCTTGGAGCGAGACTCTCACTCTGCTGGCTCGTGCCCAAAGAGCGCACGATACTGAGGCCCACGATTTGGTCTCAGAAATTGATTCTCTCCCGGCCGAGCGAGCCTTAGTCATCATTTCCGATATGCCACCAGAGGCTTGGCGCCACATTCTCCCAGCCCGCAAGGTCCTCATCGTAGATATCCAGCAACACCGCTACCGTAAGAGGGATCTGAGTTTCAGGCCGAAGCCTAGCTCTCCAAAAAAAACCGGCATCAGGAGCTGAACTCCTAAGAATTTAGCGCGATGCTTTCCGCCGGAGTGAGGGAGGGCGGAACCTCTCTGGCAGCGCCTCCCTATTCAAGAAAAATGGGGGCCACGCTGGCAGTGCTTTGCGCTCTTTTCATGCTTTGCGCTCTTTTTTTAATCGAGAATCTCTACCACCACGCGGCGATTTTGGCGGCGATTTTGCTCGTTGGTATTTGGGACCATCGGCTCGGCAAGACCTACCCCGCGCGACTTTAGGCGATCTTCTTTAATCCCTTTCTCGATGAGGAAATCTTGCAAGGCCTTTGCGCGTTGCTGACTCAAGCGGAGGTTGCCCTCCGCGCTACCGAGATCACATGTGTGTCCGATGATTTCAAAGCGGGCTTCTGGGAAAAGTTGGAGGACCTTCTGCACCTGAGTGAGGACGCGGGCTTGCTGAGCGGTGACATCTGCCTCGCCTTTGGCGTAACGGACGGGATCGATCTTTGCGGTTTCGCGTTTGAACTGGTTGAGCTGCTTGTTGGCCACCGTGGCACTGATTTGGAGCTTTCCTAGGTCTGCCCGGGTCTTCTTTAAATCGGCCTCACGTTTCGCCAAATCGGCAGCGAGCTTTTCCTTTTCTTTCGTAAGCCGTTCTAGGTCTTTGCTGAGGTCGGGCTTCTGGGCCATTTCGCTTAGTTTCGCCACTTCAGCACGCATCTTTTTGAGCGCATCATCTCGCTGCTTTATTTCGCCGCTGAGCTTGGCTTTTTCCTTTTCCATCGCGGCGGCTGCGCTGTCGAGATTTGCATAATCTCTCTCTAGCTTTTTTGCTTTGCTCGCTGCTGCCTCGGCCTTTTTTAGCGCGATTTGTGAGTTGGCGAGGGATTTGCGCAGGGTCTGGCTTTCGGCCATGATCTTCTGGCTCTCCGCAGAGAGTTCCTCCTTCTTAGCGAGGTTCATCATCGCTTCCTTCAGCTTTGTGCCCGCATCGAGGTGAGCAGCCTGCGCTTCCTTCAACTGCGTATTTAAAAGGTCACGTTCATCGACTAAGGCTTCGATTTTTTGGCCCAGTTCTGCGGCTTCCTTGATTTCACCAGCGTTCTGAGCCATTTGCTCGTTCAGCGCATCCATCTCAGCTTTGCTTTTTGCGACTTGCTCCTTTTGGGAGTCGAGCTGTGCGCGTAGGTCGGCATTTTGCTTTTGAAGCTGGGCGCTTTTCTCCGCTCTTTTACGAGTTTCGGCGAGCTCCACTTGGGTTGATTTGAGGAGATCGCGAGATTTTAAGAGCTCTTCTTGCGCCCTTACGATTGTTTGAGCGAGTTCATCACGCTCGGTTGTGAGGGCTTGTTTCTGCTCTCCGAGGCGAGTCACCTCCGCCATGGCGTTCTTATTTTTGGCGAGCTCTTCCTGCATCGCGCTGATGCTTTTTTGAACGGTCGCAATCTCTTTTTGCAGGGCGCTTTGCTTCTGGGTAAGAGTGGTATTTTCTTTTTTGAGGCCCTGAGCATTTGCGGTGCTTTCTTTGAGTTTCTTTTTCAAGTCATCACGCGCTTTGATGAGAACTGGGACGTCGAGCGAGCGCTTCATCTCGGCCGCTAGATCAGCACGCAGAGCGTCTAATTCCTTTCCCCGGGTGGCCAAGAGTCCCTTCAGGCGGTCTTGCTCGCTCTTCAGTTTTTCTGCGGTGGCCATCACTCCTTTGCTATGGGCTTGCTCGACTTTGAGCTTCCGTAGATTGATTTCTTGGGCGGCCAGTTTCTCCTTAAGCGCGCTCGTCTCCTTCTCTAGGGCGGCGACCCGCTCCTGGGCTTCTTGCTGTCCTTTTTCAGCCTTTTCCGCGCGGGCCATCAGGCCTTGGAGCTTGCCAAGAAGAGCATCCCGCTCACCCCTGATGGTCTGCAACTCACCGAGCATGGTGGCATTTTTTTCTTCCTGATCTTTCAGGGAGGCCTCGAGAGATTTTCCCTTTGCTTCGAGTTGCTGCACTCTCAGGACTTGGGCTTTAGCGACGAGGAGATTCTGCCTCTCTTGGTAAAGTTCATTACGCAAATTAGTAAGATCCTGCTTTAAAAGGGTCTGACCCGCAGCCTTCTCTTGCCCCTTCTTAGCCTCGGCCGTTTTAAGTTGCGCGGTGACCTCGCGGAGGCGGCCTTGCAATTCCTTAACCTTACTGGATTGATCCTCGACGACGGGGCGATTGATCAGCGCAGCGTATTCCTGCTGCAGCTTCCCATAGTCCGCTAAGGTGCGCCCAAAATCAGCCTCAAGAGTGATCACGAGATCAATGAGGCGCTCGCGATCTTTTTGGATTTTCGCGATTTCTTCTCCGCCCTCGTGCGCACTCAGCTGGGGTAGCACTTGCAGAGCAAGCACCATGCAAAGCGTCAAAATATTCTTCATCATTAGTAAGGTCAGATTCACAAAATCCCAGAAATGAAACAAGAGGATTCCAGCCAACTGCCCTGCCAACTAGGAAGCGCAGCAAACGTTATATTTAAGTATCCTTAGGCAATTTACATTCTGCATTTTTCAGGGATCTCTCCCGTGTTTTCTTTGGACTCGTTTTCTTTGATTGCTCTCGACCTGCGGGTGAGGAAATCCAAGCTCTCAAAAGAGAAAAAAAACGAGCATTCAAGAATTTGAGTGTATCATCTGGAAAGTCTTCAAGCATTCCTGACTTCTGTGATTGTGAATCTTTTTTCTAATTTTCAACTCAGCTGCCGATCGCATTTTTTTGACCAAGCTTCCATGATTCGATTATTCATTCTTCCTTTCATCTTTAGCACCCTCCTCGCTCAAGACCCCCGCCAAGAGGTCAAAGAAGGTCACTCCCACAACGGCCACGCTTTCAATGAAGGCCCGCGCCAAGCTGGGCCGCTCATGGGAAACACCGGAGACGTTCACCTCCCCATCACCACCACTTGGGATCAAGGGCAGGCTTACTTTGACCAAGGCTTAGGCCAGCTTCACGGCTTCTGGTATTATGAAGCCGAGCGATCCTTCCGCGCCATCCTCGCGCACGATCCCCACTGCGCTATGGCCTACTGGGGACTCGCTCAGGCGAACTACGAGAACGAGAAACGCGCCAAGGAATTTGCCAAAAAAGCCGCCGAGCTCATCGAAAAGAAGCCCGTTTCAGAACACGAGAAAGCCTACCTCGAAGCCGAGATCGCCTTCTATGATGACGAGAAGGAAAAAGATGCCACCAAGCGCCGTAAGAACTTTCTGAAAGCCTATGAAAATCTCATTCTCGATTTCCCGGACGATATCGAGGCAAAGGCCCTCCTCGTCTGTCGCCGCTGGCAGTTCGACAGCTACCACGGCATCCCCATCACAAGTTACGTAGGAATGGATGCCATTCTCGAACAAATCTTTGCGAAAAAACCTCATCACCCTGCCCATCATTACGCGATCCACCTCTGGGACTATCGGCGACACGAACAGGCTCTAGACTCCGCTGCCAAGCTGGGACTGACCGCGCCTCAAATCGCTCACATGTGGCACATGCCAGGGCACATTTACTCGAAGTCTCAGCGCCATCACGATGCCGCATGGGCACAGCAAGCCTCCGCCCGTATCGACCACGCCCACATGCAAAAATGGTTCCTGCTCCCTGACCAAATCCATAATTACGCTCACAATAATGAATGGCTATCTCGCAGCTTTTCTTACCTTGGTAAGATCCGCGCCAGCATCGATATGGCAAAATCCCTCTTAGCCAACCCGCGTCACCCCAAGCTAAATCACCATGCCAAAGGCTCCACCCGCGAGGGCCGTAAGGCCCTCATCAGAATTCTCGAAGAAGCCGAACTCTGGCAAGAAGCCCTAGAAACCGCCCGGTCCCCGTGGCTCGAAGAGCTCCCAAAACCCCAAGATGACCTCCCCCGCCTCCGACTCATCGCAATCGCCCACTTTAACCTCGGTCAGCAAGTTCCACTCAGAGAGAGCATCCAATCGATCGCCCAGCTCCACGAAAAAGTCCTCACAAATCAAAACGAGGCGAAGAAAAAAGCGGTCGAAAAAGCAACAGCGAAGAAAAAGACAGAAGAAGAAATCAAAGAAGCTGAAAAAAAAGCGCACGATCAATTTCAAAATCACGTCAACAAATTCGAGAACACCCTCACTGAGTTGCGGGGCTACCTCGCCGCCATGAATGGTAACTTCCAGAAAGCAAATGAAGCTCTCAAAAAACGCCCCTCGCAATTCTCGCCCATGCTCCGCCAACTCGCGTATGGCGATCACGAAAAAGCCGCAAAAACGGCCCGCAAGCTGATCGAGAAAGATGAGCAAAAATCCCTCCCTCTCGCTCAAGCAATTCACACCCTCTACCACGCCAATAAAGAGGATCACACTTGGAAGAAGGGCTTTGAAAAACTTCGCTCATTCTCCTCCGAGGTGGAAATTAGCTCCCCGATCTTCGCCCGTCTTGCTCCCATCGCCGAAGAACTCGGATACCCTCATGATTGGCGCCTAGCTCACACTCCTGCCGAGGATCTCCTCCCGCGTCCCTCGCTCGATCAACTCGGCCCACTCCACTGGACCCCACCAGCAGCTCCTGCCTTTTCCCTCCCCGACCAAAATCAAAAATCCATCTCACTTTCAGACTACCACGGCAAGCCCGTCATCGTCGTCTTTTACCTCGGTGCAGGCTGTCTGCACTGCGCCGAGCAGCTCACCGCGATGGCCGACCGCTACCATGATTTTGAAAAAGCAAAACTCCCCATCATCGCAATCTCCACCGATGAGATTCCTAAGCTGAAAGACTCCCAAGAGAATTACGCAAAAGGCACAATCCCCTTCCCCATCATCTCCGATGCTCCGAAGACGATCTTTAAAAAATACACCGCTCATGATGACTTCGAGAATCAGCCCCTGCACGGCACCTTCGTCCTCGATGCTCAAGGCCGCATTCTCTGGTCAGACATTTCCGCTGACCCCTTCATGGAAATTGACTTCCTCATCAAAGAATCACAGCGACTTCTCGCTCTCCACAAATCATAAGCGGTCGCCCCATCAGCATCTGATTCACCCACCCACCCCTCTGGCTCACTCCCCCGTCTTGACCAAATCCCCTCCGATGCTACCCCTTTCCACATGGCAAAGGTCACCATCTATCACTTCAATCATTGAGGCTCATCTGACAATGCCTTGGCGGTCGCCAAGGAACTCGGAGTCGATCACGAAGTCATCCTCTACATCAAAACCCCGCCCGATGCAGCCACCCTCTTCAAAATCGTGACCGCCCTCGAGGACCCGGTCCAGGATCTCGTCCGCAAAGACGCTAAATTTAAAAAACTCGGCCTCAACCCTGATGACTTTATCGACAACCCCAATGCCGTCGTCGATATCCTCGTCAAACACAAGCAGCTTCTCCAGCGCCCCATCCTCGTAAAAGGCGAGAAAGCCATCATCGGCCGGCCGAAGGCGCGCATCGTCGACTTCCTCACCTAACCATCCCCCTCAGATCGTGTTCGGTAAAATCTTCATCCTCTTCATCCTCGTCCCCCTTGCCGAGCTCTACCTCTTCATGACCTTAGGAAAGCAGCTCGGCTTTCCACAGACCATCGCCATCATCATCGTGACCGCCCTGATCGGTGCCGCTTTGACAAAATCGCAAGGCATCCGTGCCATGCAAAAACTCCAACAAGCCACGAGCTCTGGTAAACTCCCCGCGCGCGAAGCCTTCGATGGGATCATCATCCTCCTTGCTGGAGCCGTCCTCATCACCCCCGGCTTCCTCACAGATGCCATCGGCTTCCTCCTCCTCGTCCCGCCCATCCGCTCCCTCCTCGCCGCCTACTTCGGCGAAAAACTAAAATCCAAAATCCAAGTCACCACCCCCGGCAATCCCGGAACCCCAACGCACAACCAAAAACCAAAGTCCCAACTCGATGATGGAAATGTCATCGACGTTTAAAAAACAAGACCTTAAAAAAGAGAAATGCGTTTAGAAAATCAGAGAGAAAGTCAGCACGTCGAGCGCCGCCGCGGCGGCAAAGGAAAGCGCGCCGCGATGGGCGGAGGACTAGGAGCCATCATCATGGCCATCATCGCCATCTTCGTCATGAAGCAACCCGCCTCACAGGTGATTGGCCAAATGGTCCAAAACCAGAACCAAGGCCCACAATCAGGGCCCAGCAAAGCACTCAGTCCCCGACAAGAAGCCATCGACAAATTCGTCCGCCAAGTCAAAGGCTCCACCGAAGAAGTATGGACCCAGCTCTTCCGCCAAGCAGGAGCACAATACCGCATCCCAAAACTCATCAACTACGATGGTATGACCCGCATGAAAACCGGCGGCGTCGCTGACTCCCGCATGGGCCCATTCTACGTCCCAGATGAAGAAACCATCTATATCGACACCTCATTCTTCGACCAAATGGACCGTGACCTTGGCGGCGGCGGAGACTTCGCATACGCCTACGTCATCGCACATGAAGTCGGTCACCACATCCAGAAACTCACCGGAAAAACCTCCTTCGTCCACAACCAGAGAAAACGCCTCTCCCAAGCGGAATATAATCGCCTCTCCGTCCGCCTAGAACTCCAAGCAGACTTCTACGCAGGCGTTTGGGCACACCACGCCAATCAACAAAAACGCCGCCGCGATGGGAGAAACCTTCTCGAAGAAGGAGACATCCAAGAAGCCATGCGCTCCGCCAGCGCCATCGGAGATGACACCCTCCAACGCAAGGCTGGCCAACGCGAAAGACCAGAAACCTTCAGCCACGGCACCTCCGAGCAACGCATGCGCTGGTTCATCAAAGGCATCCGCAGCGGTGACGTCAACCAAGGAGACACCTTCAACATCCCCTACAGCCAACTTTAACCCATGGCCGCCCCCAAGGAAGTCGCAGAACCTCACAAAGAACTCCGCTTCACCCGTGCGAACCAGGCCCAGAACTTCATCATCCTCGCCGCCGTCGGCCTCGCCTTCACCCTCCTCCTCACCATCACCTGGCTCATGGGCCACCCAGACTTCTCTTGGTGGATGCCCCTCATCCCACTCACTCTCAGCATCCTCATCGCACGCCTTGCCACCCGCTGCGCCCGCCACGCCTACATCATCCTTACCCCCTTAGGCATCGAAATCTTCCCCCTCGTTAAACCCGAAAAAAACCTCAATCTCATCTACTGGACCCAGCTCGAAGACGCCGAATTTGATCCCCACCTCAGCACACTCAAGCTCCACTACAACGCCGAAAAAACCGCCGGTGCCATCCTCTCCCTAAAACCCATCCCCCCCAAAAAACGCCCCCTCCTACAAAAAGCCATCAAAGGCCGCCTCCCCACCACAGAGACCAAGCCAAGCCCCTAAAAGCCCCCTCCCACCCCGCAAGCCGCACAATAACCGGTTTCCCTAGCCAAATTTCCTGCTAGTCTCCCCTCCGTGTCCGCGCTTAAAGCTTATCTAAAAAAACAACAAGTCCTCGTCGACGACGCCCTTAACAAATTCCTTCCCCGCGTCACCGTCCGGCCAAAGACCGTCCACCAAGGCATGCGCTACTCCATCTTTGCCGGTGGTAAACGTCTCCGCCCCATCCTCACCCTCGCCGCCGCGGAGGCCTGCGGAGGCGAAATTGAAAACGCCCTCCCCCCCGCCTGCTCCGTCGAAATCATGCACACCTACTCCCTTGTTCATGATGACCTCCCCAGCATGGATGATGATGACCTCCGCCGCGGCCGCCCCACCTCCCATAAAGTCTATGGCGAAGGCATGGCCATCCTCATCGGCGATGCCCTCCTCACAGAAGCCTTCACCGTCCTCGCCCACACCCCACCCACCCAGCGCTACACCCTAAAAGACATCCTTCTTGAATTCTCCGAGTGCGGCGGCTCAAAAAAACTCATCGGTGGGCAAGTTCTAGACCTCGAAGGTGAAGGAAAAGACCTCACCAGAGCCCAGCTCGTCCGCATTCACGAAAACAAAACCGCCGCCCTCCTCACCACCTCCCTCCGCCTCGGCGGCATGACCGCGAACGCCACGGTCCGCCAACTCGATGCCCTCACCACCTTCGGCTACAACCTCGGCCTCGCCTTTCAAGTCATCGACGACATCCTCGACGTCACCCAATCCACCGAGCAACTCGGCAAAACCGCCGGCAAGGACCAAGCCGTAGACAAAGCCACCTACCCCGCAATCTTAGGCCTCGATAAATCGAAAAAAGAAGCCGCCCGCCTCACCAAAAAAGCCCTCAGCTCCCTAGAAATCTTCGGCAAAAAAGCCCAACACCTCGAAGCCATCGCCCACTACCTCCTCGACCGCGAATTCTAACCCGTGGCGGAGACCTCCGGTCTCCAAGCCCCAACCTTACCCCTCAACCCAGCACCTCATCACGGAAGGGCCGTCTCCAGGGAAGGGCCGTCTCCAGACTACCCACCACAAAAACCAAAGCCCCCAAGTTCCGTGCCCTCAGCGTATTCCCTGGTTCAAAATCTCCCCTACCCATCCCCGCTTCCCCCTCAAAACAACATCCCACTCCCACCCCTCTCAAAAGGAAACTCCCCCGTCTTCATCTTCCCCTGCAACTTCTTCCAAAACCCAAAAAATCCCCCCTTAGCAAACCCCCGCAAATACCGGTCCTCCGCCCGAACCACCAAATTAAAATCCAAAGTCCTAACCTCCCCCACCCAATCTCTTAAATACCCCACCTCCGGCCGCATCCCCACCACCCCCTTCACCCCATTTTCCTCAGCCCACTCAATCAGGCTACCAACCCTCTCAACCCTCACCCCATAGTGCTTCTCCACCCGCCGCACCACCTCATCCAACGCCCTTCCCAACCACTCCCGCTGCAAAGCCGACCTCTCCAAGCCATCCTCAGTCACCACAATCCTCCCCGGCTTCAGCCCACCCAAAACCGAACTCTCCGGATTCAAATCCTCCTCATGAATCCACAGCACAAAGCCCTCCTTTGGTAACTCATTCTCCGGAAGATCCACCCTCGTAACCTCCGCCCGCTTCACCCCCTCCGGCATCAAAGCCACCGGACTCTCCAACACCTCAAGCCCGCCCGAATCTAACAAATCTGGATGCAGATACTTCTCAATATTCCCCCGCCTCGGTAAATACGTTTTCCCAGGCGTTTGCAAGCCCGCCACCCACCTCCAAGAACACACATTCGAAGCCGGATCAAAATCCAACAAATGATCCTCAAAAAACTTCGCCCCCAACTCCCAAGGCAAGCTCGCCACATGCACCCAATACGCCGCGAACCACATCCGCGCATGATTGTGCAAATACCCCGTCTCCCGCAGCTCATCTGCAAAGCCATTCATCACCCCCACCGGTCCCCGCCCTTCCCGAATCGCCCCCGCCCCCTCAAGCTCTTTAATCCCCCCCAAGTACTCATCCCAAACCTGCGGCCTCAGCGAAAGCCACCCCTTCCAATAGCATCGCCAATAAACCTCCTGCCGAAACTTCTCCACCGTCGAAGCAGCATACCTAACCAAAGGAGCCTCCGCCACCTCCCACTCCGTCACCAGCCGATGCCGAATCGCCGCCGACAAACAAGAAACATTCCCATGCCCCGGCACCACCTGATTCCGATCCCGCCCATACCTCCCACTCACCCCCACGAAGCTCTCCAACTGATCAAGTGCCTCCTCCCGAGTCGCCGCAAAATTCATACCCCCACCATCACCCCATCCCTCATCTCCGCAATCTCCGATCCTCCCCAAAAATACCATTTCATAAAACCATAACCTTCCAGCGCCACCAATATCTCCTTGCTAATCTCTCTCCGAATCAGCGACCATTCTAAATCGCATGAAAAAAACAATCTCTTTTCTCGCCGCCATCTCCCTCTTTGCTCTCTCATCTTGCACCCCATCTCTCAACGAAGAGCAAAAAACAAAAATCACCTCAGTCGCCATCGCCACACCAGAAGTCAAAACAGAAGCCTACCAAGCGCCATCAGGCGGAAGCGACGCAGCCCGCAGTGCCGCATCCGGAGCTGGCGTCTACGGTGGCATAATCGGAAGCGTAGTCGGAAGTCTCGTTGGCGAGGCCATCCATGCCACCCAGAACGCGTCATTCAAAAAATCCAGCAGCTCACACTTCGATCAAATCGCCAAAAACACCCCATCCGATCTCAACTCAACCCTGAAATCGAATCTCACCGCATCCGTTAAAACCGACCCCTTTTTCGGCCCTCGCCTTCGCTCGTCGTCACCCTACAACTTCCAATCCAGCGTCCAAAGCCACGGCCTCCGGCGCACCGGAAAAGACACCAACGGACAAATCCTTCTTAGCCCAAGCATTACCACCCTCATCGGCCTCGCCCAGCCGGAAGGAAAAAACCTCCTCTCTCGAGCCGTAGTCGGCACCAGCCCAACCAAAGCAACCATCGCTCAATACGCTCAGAACAAAACCCTCCTCCAAAAGGCCTACTCAGAAGCCACCCAAAACGCCTCCCAAAAGTACTCCGCAATCCTCGCTAAAACCTCCAAAAAATAATCCCCCCCCAACCAAGCCCCCAAAAACCTCTACACCCCCGCACGATCCCCCCTCACCCAAGCAAAGCCTCAATTCTCTAACAATCCTTCCATCATTAACTCAAATGAACTATTGTTCACTTGAACGATGGAACTTCAAAAGAAACTCGAAATCCTAGCCGACGCCGCCAAATACGACGCCTCCTGCGCCAGCTCCGGCGCCACGCGAAAAGACTCCACCTCCGGCAGCGGAATCGGCTCCACCGGCGGCACCGGCATCTGCCACTCCTACGCGCCCGATGGCCGCTGCATCTCCCTTCTCAAAGTCCTCCTCACCAATCGCTGCCTCTACGACTGCCACTACTGCATCAACCGCCGCTCCTCCAACGTTCAACGCGCCGCCTTCGCCCCTGCCGAAGTCGTCAAACTCACCCTAGACTTCTACAAACGCAACTACATCGAGGGCCTCTTCCTCTCCTCCGGCATCATCCGCAATGCTGACCACACCATGGAAATGGTCATCGAAGTCGCCCGCTCCCTGCGCGAGGATCACGACTTCCGCGGCTACATCCACCTCAAAACCATCCCCGAGGCCTCCGTCGCCCTCATCGAAAAAGCCGGCCAGCTCGCCGACCGCATCTCCATCAACATCGAACTCCCCTCAGAAGAATCCCTCAAAAAATTCGCCCCAGAAAAATCCCTCAAACGCACCCGCCAAGCCATGGGAAAAATCCGCCACCGCGTCGAAAATGCCAAACAAGTCCGCCGCGAAAAATCCCCCGCTGCCAAAAAATCCTCCGAATCTAAATTCGCCACCGGCCAAAGTACGCAAATCATCGTAGGTGCCGATGCCTCCACCGACCAAACCTTCCTCAAACGCTCCACCGACCTCTACTCCAATTTTAAGCTCAAACGCGTCTACTACTCCGCCTTCTCTCCCATCCCCCACCCCTCCGCCATCCTCCCCCTCCAAGCCCCTCCCCTCATCCGCGAGCACCGCCTCTACCAAGCCGACTGGCTCATGCGCTTCTACGGATTCCAGGCCACCGAAATCGTCTCAAATGACCTCCCAAACCTCGACCTAGATCTCGATCCCAAGCTCTCCTGGGCCCTCCGCAATCGACACCTCTTCCCCATCGATCTCAACCGCGCTGATAAACTCCTCCTCTACCGCATCCCCGGCCTCGGCATCCGCAACGCTGACCGCATCCTAAAAATCCGACGCTTCACCGCCATTCGCATCACCGACCTCATCCGCCTCCGCGTCTCCCTCAAAAAAATCCTCCCCTTCATCATCACCCCCGACCACCACCCCAACACCCGCGAACTCGACCACGACAACCTCCGCGCCCGCTTCGCCCCCAAACCAAAACAACTAGAACTCAAACTCACAACATAACCCAGTAACCCAATAACCATCCCCATGCTCACCCTAACCATCGCATCCCACTTCCCCGACTGGCGCACCAAAGCCCGCGCCCTCCTCCGCGCCCAGATCTCACCATCGGAAGTCCTCTGGCAAGCCCCCGGCCAAGCCTCCCTCTTCGATTCGCCCATCGACTCCCCCTCGCCAATTCCACCTCCAAAATGCTCCCCGCCTCAAATCCCACGCGACTTCCTCACCATCGCCCAAACCATCTCCCACCACGCCTCCCCCGACCGCTGGGCCCTCCTCTACCAAACCCTCTGGCGTCTCACCCATGGCCGCGAAAAAAACCTCCTCAAAATCCCCTCCGATCCCACCATCGCACGCCTCCATAAAATGCGCAAAGACCTCTCCCGCGACATCCACAAAATGCACGCCTTCGTCCGCTTCAAAAAAACCGGCGAAGACCCCGCCACCGATCGCGAACAATTCATGGCATGGTTCGAACCTGATCACCACATCATGCCCCTCACCGCCCGCTTCTTCCAAAAACGTTTCACCGGCATGGACTGGACCATCTTCACCCCCACCGGCTCCGCCACCTGGGATGGCAAAAACCTCCACCTCGGCCCCGGCGTTGAAAAAGTCGAGGTCCCTGAAGAAGAACTCGATGCACTCTGGCGCGGTTACTACAAAAGCATCTTCAACCCCGCCCGTCTCAAAACCAAAGCCATGCAGGCCGAGATGCCTAAGAAATATTGGAAAAACCTCCCCGAAGCCGACCTCATCGAGTCCCTCATCGCTGAAAGCCAAAGCCGCGTCCAAGAAATGCATCAAGCTCCCCTCCAGCCCCCCACCAGCGGCGGCCAAAACCCCTACCTAAAACACCTCCACGAACTCACCTCATCTGAAGAAAAGCTCAACGAGCCCTCAGACCCCTCGGGGGGCCCCTCCGCCCAGCCTCAGCACTGATAAAGTTTACCGGACCGGCAGACTAGGATCCCCAAAAAGATTCAACTCACACATCCCCTGATGATAAGTCGCAGACTTCTCAGCATCCTTTGCCATGCCCGCCTTCGAGATCGCCAGCGCGATCCCCGCCGTCACCTCCTTCTCCCCTAGTGCCGCCACCCAAAAGGAAGCCATCGTCTGCGTCGTCCCATCCAGTTTCCCCTCCAGCATCATAAGCGGAAAGTCCTCATTCGGATTATGGAAATGCGGCTTCCCCTCCCGCGCTGGGGCCACAATTAGCACCGCACCACCCCCCGGCTGCCGTAACATCGCCTCCGTAATACACGGATCCTGAGCCGCATCAAAATGCCCCGTAAAGCAAGACACCGTCGTCATCACCAAAGCCCGCTTATTGCTCAATTTCTCAACATGCTCATAAGTAAAAATCTCACCATTTTCTAATTGCCACATATCCACCAACCCATGCCCGTGAATGTGCCATTTATTAATCACTCCTTCAGAAAATTTTGCGCTCAGATTCTCCGTACTTAAATCAAAATCCCCCTCCTCACCCTCTGCATCCCAAGAAGTGAAGTCATTAAAGAAAAAAGAAACCTTCCCCTCCGGCCACGCTGCTGGAATCAGCTCCTTACCACTCTTTAAAACCTTCGCGTAAGCCCCGCGCACCTCACACGTCAGAGCCAGCTCCCCCTCCTCATCTCCCGCGAGGTAGGCCTTCACCTTCTCGCCATAAGCCATTACCTCCTCCACCGTCCGCAGCGGAATCCGGCCGATAGCAGTCGTCCCATCCGGATAAATCATCGCCGCACGATCCTCCTCAAACTCCCCATAAATCCCATCCCCATCGAGATCCCAACTCGTCGGGCTTAAAAAATAAACATCGGTCGGGATGTCCGTATCATTCCCCCACATATTCTTGTGATAAGTATCCCGATCAGGAATCAGCCCACCCTCCGGCGTGCTATCCCCACCTAAAATCACCGTATCAAAACCCTCCTTGTCAATGTGCTCCCGCACACAAAGCCGAATCTTATTTTGCAAATCCCCATGCTCATACTTCTCCGCAATCTCATCAGTCCCCACCACCTTCATCGGCGTCCCCTGCTCCCCCCGCATCTCCGCATAAGCCAACCAAGCCTCCCGTAAGGAAGGCGGACTCACCAAGAGCACTTTTGTCTCTTCCTTCTCTTCTACCACCTCTTCTCCAAGCTCTTCCGCACCCTTCTCTGTATCAAGTTCAGAATCAGCAAAAGCCCACCCAAAAAAACCCAAACAAACACTTAAAGAAATCAATTTCATCATCAAATTTTCGATCACAAAGAACCCGTCCCCCTCTCTCAACAACACAGAAAATCAACGGCCCTAAATTTGCCTCGACCATCTCACCGATCACCCAAAATCCAAGAAAATATTACCCACCACCACGCGGCATCGGCCCGATCTCCTATCTCAGAACTCCTATAAAAAAAAATCCCCCACCCGTAAACGAGTGGAAGATTTGAAAAAATGCCTAGATCCTACGCGAGCTTAACTCAGAGCCTTCACCAGACCTTCCGCATTGATTCCCAGCTCGTCCATCACGACATTCCCGGGAGCCGAAATACCAAAACGATCAATCCCTATCACAGAGCCCTCAAGGCCCACATACTTATACCAAAGTCCGGTCACACCCGCTTCGATCGCCGCACGCTTCGTGCACGACGCTGGCAGAACCTCCTCTTTGTAAGCCTCTGACTGACGGTCGAAGCGCTCCAAACACGGAGCCGAAACCACGCGAGCTCCCCCGCCGAGTTCCTCCGCCGCCTTGAGCGCGTGCTCCACCTCCGAGCCCGTCGCAAGAATGATGCACTCCAGCGCACCTTCCTCCTTTTTCAAAATGTAAGCGCCTTTCGCAACTCCGTCACGACGATCTTGCACCGACGCGATCTCATTCAAAGACATCACCTTTTGACGACTCAAGATCAGAGCCGTAGGCCCATCCACCCGCTCCATCGCGCAGACCCAGGCCCCCGCCACCTCCTCTTGGTCTCCCGGGCGGATCACATCGAGATTCGGAATCACCCGCAGACCACTCACAGTCTCAACCGGTTGATGAGTCGGCCCATCCTCACCCACTCCTACCGAATCGTGCGTGAAAATGTAAGCCACCGGAAGCTTCGCAAGACCCGCAATCCGGATTGCAGGGCGCAAGTAGTCCGCAAAGACACAGAAAGTTGCACCACTAATACGGAAGAGTCCATCATAGGCGATCCCATTACAAATCGCGCCCATCCCGTGCTCCCGAATGCCGAACCAAATGTTTCGCCCAGACGGATCCTGCGCAGAAAAATCGCCTCCCTCTTTTAAGTAGTTCTTCGTGGATCCATAAAGATCCGCTGATCCAGAAATCACCGAAGGCATCACCTTCGCCACCGCATTGATCACCACTCCGCCAGAACCCCGCGTGGCATCCGCATAGTCCTCTGCAAATTCCGGAATCTGCGCCGAGAGATCAGTCGGCACCACCTTAGCCACCGCATCCTCTAGCTCACTTGCCAAGTCCACATTCGCCGCGGCCCAAGCCTCATAAGTAGCCTGCCACTCTTGAAAGACAGCGGCCTTAGCCTCGCTCTGGGCTGCAAAATAAGCGCGAGTCTCATCAGACACATAAAAATGCTCCTCAGGCAGTCCCAGCCTCTTGCGAGCCTCCTCCGCAAATTTTGCGCCCCCCTCACCGTGAGCGGAAGCAGTGCCAGCCACTTCAGGAATCCCACGGCCAATCTCGGTTTTAGCAATAATGACCGAAGGCTTTCCACTGCTGGCCTTAGCCGCATTAAAAGCCTCAAGGAAGACCTCCATATCATGGCCATCCACCGTCACTGCATTCCACCCCAATGATTCAAAATACCTCTCCGTATCCCAGCCCTGAGTCTTATCAGCCATCGCATCCAGGGTCACATCATTCGAGTCATAAATCAGGATAAGGTTATCTAAGTGATTATGCCCTGCGAAGGCGATGGCCTCCTGCGCCACCCCTTCTTGAAGACAGCCATCACCGGCCAACGCCACCACATGATGATCGAAGATCGTATGATCAGCGGTATTGAAACGAGCCGCCGCACGCTTCCCAGAAAGAGCGTATCCCACCGCATTTCCCACCCCTTGCCCCAACGGGCCCGTCGTTGCCTCCACTCCCTCCGTCTCATCAAACTCAGGGTGCCCCGGCGTGATCGAGTGTAATTTGCGAAAATCCGCGACATCTTGGCCCGTCACCTTAAAGCCAGCAAGATGCAGCCAGCTATAAATAAACATTGAGCCATGACCCGCAGAAAGAATGAAACGATCACGGTTTAACCACTTCGGAGCTGCCGGATTAAATCGCAAAGCCTCACCAAAAAGAACCGCGCCCATATCGGCGCAGCCAAGCGGGAGACCAAGATGGCCGGAAGAGCAAGCATGGATGGCATCGATCGCCAATCCGCGAGCTTCGGCCGCAACTCTAGAAAGTGCTTCAGTATTCATCTGGAACTAAACTCCCTAAATCACGCCCTTCAATCAAGCCGTAATACAGGCGAGATCCCGCCCCAGCCTCTCCATGATCTCGGATTCTTCAGATTTCCCCCAAGAAATCCTTCACCCCTTCCCTCCCATCAGCCACTCTCTCCCACGTGAATACTCACCCACTCCCCCCCGATCTTGAAAAAAAGATCATGCTCGCAGACCCCTCCCTTCGCGATGGCCACTTTAATAAATCCGTCGTCCTCCTCGCCGAGCACACCCCAGAAGAAGGAGCCTTTGGCCTCATTCTCAACCACCCCTCCGGGCAAAAAGTCGGCGACCTCATCTCTGACTCAGAATTTTCAGACCTCCATCAACTCCCAGTCCACCTCGGCGGCCCCGTCGCGCGTGATCAACTCACCTTCGCAGCCTTTTGGGAGCAAGACTCGCAGCTCGGCTTTGCCACCCGCATTTCAGTCGATGAAGCAAGAGCCTACTTCGCTCAGCCGAACACCCTCGTCAAAGCCTTCGCCGGCTACTCCGGCTGGTCAAAAAACCAACTTGAAGATGAGGTCGAACAAAAAGCATGGACCATCATCCACCCAGAAACCGAGCTCCTCACCCTCCCTCATGACACCTCCCTCTGGAAAAAACTCCTCAGTGAAATTTCCCCCTACCACCGCATCCTCGCCGATGCCCCAGACGAACTTTTAGCGAACTAAGAAAACTCTCGTACCACTGCGAAAAAGCGAGCTTGCCCGGCACCGCGGCACTTTCCTAGAATACGTGATTCCATGAAAAAAATCGCGTCCTCGCCCCTTTCACTCACCATCCTGGCTCTCATCACCTTTTCGCCAGCATTCGCCCTCCCCCCGAGAGTAGATGGCGATGGCTCTATTCGCATCACCGGGGCCCACACCCAATGGCAACCAGTCACCCTCACACTCGCTGGCCCCTTTGCCAGAGAGGATGACCAAGAGCCGAACCCCTTCCGAGACTACGCCCTCTCCGTCACCTTCACTCACAGCTCAGGCTCGCCAGAATACCACGTCCCCGGCTACTTCGCGGCCGATGGCCAAGCCGCAGAAACCTCCGCCAAATCTGGCAATCAATGGCGCGCTCATTTCTCGCCAGACCTCCCCGGCGAATGGACCTACACCACCACCTTCCTCAGCGGAAAAGACATCGCCCTTCACCCTCCCAGCCACTTTCCTGACACAGAAGTCCAGACCCTGAAAAACTTCCATCAATCGGGCAGCATCACCATCCAGCCCACCCCCAGCACCGCCCCCGGCTTCTACGCCGAAGGTCGCCTAAGCTACGTTAAAAAACCCTACCTCCAATTCGCCGGCTCACAGCGCTACTTCCTAAAAGCCGGGGCAGATGCTCCAGAAACCCTTCTCGCATACGTCGACTTTGACGACACCTTCGCGCTCAAAAAAAACGCCCCCCTCAAGCACTACAAAGCACACCTTCAAGACTGGAAACCAGGCGATCCCACTTGGAAAAACGGCAAAGGCAAGGGCCTCATCGGCGCCCTGAACTACCTCTCCACAAAAGGAATGAACGCCTTCTCCTTCCTCCCTTACAACGCCGGAGGAGATGGCGATAACGTTTGGCCCTTCACCTCCCGAGATCAAAAATTCCACTACGATTGCTCCAAGCTCGATCAGTGGAACATCATCTTCACCCACGCCCAGACCAAGGGCCTTTTCCTCCATTTCAAACTCCAAGAAACCGAAATTGATGACCTCAGAATCAACAGCGACCAAAGCCAAAAAACAGGCCCCGTCCCCACCTCGCTGGATGACGGCGAACTGGGCCCCGAGCGGAAACTCTATTGCCGTGAAATCATCGCCCGCTTCAGCCACCACCTCGCCCTAAATTGGAACCTCGGCGAAGAAAACACCCAGACCACCAAGCAGCAAATGGAGATGGCCCACTATCTCCGCGCCCTCGATCCCTACCAACACCACCTCGTCCTCCACACCTACCCACAAGAGCAAGATAAAGTCTACCGCCCCCTCCTCGGAGTAGAAGCCCTCACCGGAGTCTCACTGCAAAACTCCGCGCTCAAGGACGTCCACTGGCAAAGCGTCAAATGGCGCCGCGCCTCGATGAAAACAGGCCATCCGTGGTGCATCGCATTTGATGAACCCGGTGATGCCGAAATCGGCGTCCCCCCAGATCCTGACTACCCCGGCATGCCTCAGCATCATCAAGGCCCCACAATCCACCAAACCCGCAAATGGGTCCTTTGGGGGAACCTCCTCGGCGGAGGCTGGGGCGTAGAATACTACTTCGGCTATAAACTCCCCCAAAATGACCTCGTTTGCGAAGACTGGCGCTCCCGCGACCAATCATGGACCTACGCCAAACACGCCCTCGACTTCTTCCGAGAGCAAAACATCCCCATCCACACCATGAATCCTAAGCCAGAGGCCGTCGGCAATCCCGAAAAAGGAAACAAAACCTACTGCCTTTCCGGGGAAAACATCCACATCCTAGGCTTCCCCGATGGCGGCACCGCCACCCTCACACTCCCCAAAGGAAAAAACCCGAAAACAATCCAATGGTTCAACCCCCGAAATGGTGACATGACCAAGCCCACCCCGCTCGGAAAGCTCAGCATCACCTGCCCCGATCACCATGACTGGATCGCCCTCATCCGCACTCACTAAGTCCCCAGATCCCACTTGCACATTTCTGAAACGCGACTTCCCTGAAAGAATGAGAAAACTCCTCGCCCTCCTCCTCCTCGCCGCCTCTCCATCTTGCGTTGCAGACCCCGCCACCACTGACAATACCGCCGCTCAACAAGCCAGCTACACCCCAGAGGCCCCCCTTCCAAAAAACTGGCCCGCCCCCGGCCCCTACCAGCAAGTCAGTGAAAAATCTTACCCCAACTACCGCGCAGCCGTCACTAATGGCTCCAGCGGCCTCGCCTTCTGGACCCTCTTTAACCATATCAAAAAGAAAGACATCCCCATGACCGCCCCCGTCGAAATGAAGATGAGTGAAGCAGGCGAAAACATGAAAAAACTCAACATGGCTTTTCTCTACCAAAATCCCCAAGTCGGTAAAACCGGCCCCGCCGGAAAAAAGATCGAAGTCAAAGACCTCAAGCCCACAAAGGCCCTCAGCTACGCCTGGATGGGTGACGACTCCCAAGCCCAAATCAAAATCGCCAAAACCGCCCTCACTGCCGCCCTCAAGAAAAAAGGAATCACCGCCACCTCCTTCCGCCTCCTCGGCTACAACGGCCCCGGCACCCCGCGAAAAAAACGCAGCTATGAGCTTCAAGCACTCCTCCCCAGCAAGTAGGATCCCCGCATCACCATGATGCTCACCGACCCCGTCAATATCAATTTCCACTGCCCTCCGATCGACCCACTCGGCAAGGATGAGGTCATTGGAAAACTCCGCTTCCTTCCGGACCATGTCGACCTTTCTTGGCGCATGAAGGGCAATGTCTTCACCGGCGGGAAAAGCGAAATGATCACGATCGATCTCCCCTACGGCGAAATCGAACACGTCGAACTCGTCAAAAAATGGTGGAAGATCCGCAAGCTCATTTTCCGCGTCTCTAATCCCAAGCTCCTCGGAGAAATCCCCGTCGCTAACATGGGAAAAATAATCATGGAAATCGACGACCGCTCACGCCAAGAAGCCGAGAAACTAGAATCTCTCATCGACTTCAAGCGCTCCATCTTCCTACTCGATGCCCAAGAAGAACGGCTCAAATCAATGCGCGAAAACTAAGGAATCCATTTCCTTTTCAAGTTGACCTCACACCCAAGTCGGCAAGAAAATCACCCTCCCATGAAACGCCTCCTCCTGAGACTCCCCCTCTGGGCTTCCCTCTGGGCTTCCCTCTGGAGATTCCTCTGGGCATTCCTCTGGGCTTCCCTCTGCCCCGCCCTCCTCGCACAGGAAAAGCAAGCCAGCGATCAGCTCTCCAAATCCACCTCAGGGAAATATCAGATCGAGCTAGCTCCAGACCCCAATCACTACTTTCAGCTCCTCCGCTCCCGTGACTTAATCAACTGGACACTGGTCGATATTGGCAAATCTTCCGAGGCTCCCCTCACCCTCCAAGACAGCATCCTCCCCCGCAACCACGGCTTCTACCGCATCGATCGCATCCCCCTGAGCGAAGCTCGCGATAGTGATGGAGACGGGCGCAGCGATCTCACCGAACTCTCCGCACAACACGCCCTCAATGCCGCAGATCCCATCCCCTCTCAAGATGGTGATATTTTTCTCCCCTCGCAGGCCCGCTTTGACCAACTCTCAAAACGCGATAACTTCCCCGGCGCGCAAAATGTCAAAGAGGTCAAATTCCTAATCACCAACATTCGCACGAAGCCCGAGCTCTACTTCCTCAACATCAACCGCCACCAACACCACTTCGACTTCGCCACCCAAATCCTCGATTTCCCCCCGAGCTTTCACTTTTTCAGCTCCCAAACCTACATCAGTAACACCAACCGGCTAAACCTCGCCGGCTCCCTCGTCTCACACGAGAACTACACCGCCCCCGATGGATCAAAGGGGATTTACACCCTCGAATTTTGGCCCACCGATCCCGTTGCCTTCGAGTTTATCGAACTCGCTTACAATCTCGTCTCTCAAAACGCCCCCTTCATCAACCGCCTCGCCTATCACGCTCCCAGCGAGACCCAACGGCAAGTCCAGCGCAGTCAGCAAGCCAAATTCCAAGCCTCCGCCATTCACACCATCGAGACCGATGACCTCTTCTCTAACACAACCTTCCAAGCGATGAACCAGCAAGAGGCCTTCGGCCGTCTCATCATCGCGAACAGCAGCCAAACCCTCTCCGCCCGAGACATCGTCATCTTCAAAAACCTCCCCAATGACCTCACCTTCGTCTCAGGCATCATCACCGAGATTCCGCAAACTCCCCTCTCCCACGTCAACCTAAAGGCCCAACAAAATAACACCCCTAACGCCTACATTGCTGACGCTGCAAACCACCCAGAAATCGCCCCCCTCATCGGCCAAAACGTCTTCTACCGAGTCTCACCCGAGGGCTTTGAAATCCGCCCCGCCACTCCCAGCGAGGTCCAGAACCACTTCGAATCGATCCGCCCAGCCGCCCCCAGCTTCCCCCAGCGCGATCTTGGAGAAAGACTCATTCGCCCTCTCTGGCTCTTCGGCTTCAGAGAGAGCGCAGCATACGGCGCTAAGGCCGCCAACCTCGCCGAGCTCGGCGCCGTCATCGGAGACCTCGCTCCAAAAGGCTGGGGCATCCCCCTCTCATTTTATGATGAATTCATGAAGCATAACGGCTTCTACACTGAAGCGGAAAGGATGCTCGCCCATCCAGATTTCCAAAACAACCCCGCCACCAGAGCCAGCATGCTCAAGGAGTTCCGCAGACGGATTAAAAAAGAAAGTAATATGCCTCCGTGGATGTACGAAGCCCTTACGACTTTACAAAATGACTTCCCCGCCGGCCTTACCCCACGGCTCCGCTCCAGCGCCAATGCCGAGGACAGCAGCAACTTTAATGGAGCCGGACTCTACGACTCCTTCACCCACCATCCTGATGAAGGCCACCTCAGCAAAAGCGTCAAGCAAGTCTACGCCAGCCTCTGGAACTACCGCGCATACGAGGAACGGGAATTCTACCGCATCGACCACCTCACCTCCGCCATGGGCATTCTCGTCCACCCAAACCAGAAAAAGGAACAAGCAAACGGAGTCGCAGTGGCTCGAAACATCTTCGACCCAAATTGGGAGGGCTACTACTTCAACATCCAAGCTGGCGAAAACCTCGTCACGAACCCTGAGGCCAACTCCGTCCCAGAAGAACTCCTCGCCGCGAACTTCTTCGGCAACCCAGAAATCGAGCTGCAATACATTCGCTTCTCCAACCAAATCCCCGAGGGAGAAACCATCCTCACCCGGGAGCAAATTTTAGAGCTCGTGACCCAGCTTAAAAAGATCAACACCCACTTCCGCCCCCTTTACGGGCAGCTCTTTAATCCGAACTTCGCAATGGAGATCGAATTTAAAATCACCGAATCCGGCCAGCTCTCAATCAAGCAAGCACGCCCCTACGTAAACTAGCTGCTCACCCCTTCTTTCCGTAAAAAGACCAGCGTGCCATCTCCAGAATCGCCCCTCGAGAAACGGTAACCCGCCGTCTTGAACTTCTCTAAATCCCTCGCCTCCGTGAGGCCATTACGGACGATAAAATCCGCCATCATCCCCCGCGCCTTCTTCGCATAAAAAGAAATGATCTTAAAAGCTCCCTTCTTCTCATCCTTAAAAATAGGCGTGATTAACTCACCCGCTAGCTCCCCTTTCTTCACCGCTGAAAAATACTCGTTAGACGCCAAATTCACCACAAAGTCAGAACCCGATTTTTTCAAATCCGCATTCAAAGACTTCGTCAAAGCGCTCCCCCAAAATTCATACAAATTCTTACCCCGCCCATTCGGGAACTTTGTCCCCATCTCCAGCCGATACGGCTGCATCAGATCTAAGGGCCGCAGCACCCCATAGAGCCCTGACAAAATCCGGACCTGCTGCTGCGCCCTCGCAAAATCCTCCTGAGACCACTCAGCCAGCGTCATCCCCTGATAAACATCTCCCGTGAAAGCTAAAATCGCAGCTCGTGAGTTCTCCTTCGTAAAGTCCCTCTCCCAACTCGCGAAGCGATCATGATTCAACTGCGCCAATTTATCACTGATCGACATAAGTTGCCCGACCTCCTCAACCGATAAACTCCGCAATTGAGAAACTAACTCCGCCGAATCATCCACAAAGCGCGCCTTAGTGGCCCGTTTTGTCAAAAGCGGCGACTCATAATCCAGAGATTTAGCAGGAGAAAGAAGGACGATCATTTCACTGAGAATCCTGCCTCCCCTACCCAAAAAAGCAACCTGTTCATTTTTTTTTGAACAAAGCCCCCCCGCATGGTAAAGCAGCGCCTCCTCTTCACAAAATCATGGCTGAACTATTTGGAACCGATGGCATCCGCGGCGTTGCCAATCAATACCCCATCACCCCAGAAGTGGCGCTGCGGATCGGCCGCGCCGTCGCCCGTGTCTTAAAAGCTCAGCACAGCGATCAGCATAAGATCGTAATTGGGAGAGACACCCGCATCTCCGGCGAGATGCTCCAGACCGCCCTCAGCTCAGGCCTCATCAGCGAGGGCGCACAAGTCATCCTTACCGGCCCCATTCCCACTCCAGCCGTCGCGCACCTTACGAAATCTCTCGCCTGTGACGCCGGCATCATGCTCACCGCCTCACACAATCCCTTCACCGATAACGGGATCAAAATCTTCGGCCCTGATGGATATAAATTAAACGATGCTCTCGAAGAGGAAGTTGAAAAGATCATTCTCGCCTCAGAGCTCAGCCCCCCCAGCAATCCTCGCCTTGGTGAGGCCCTCCCCCTGAGCGATGCCCCCGCTCGCTACCTCGAATTCGCAAAATCCGCGATCGCTGGGAAAAATCTCGCAGGGCTGAAGGTCGTCATCGATTGCGCCCATGGAGCTGGCCACCTCGTCGGCCCACTCATCCTCCAGGAGCTCGGCGCAGAAGTCATCACCCTCGGTGCCTCACCAGATGGCTACAATATCAATAAAGACCACGGCTCTCTCCACCCTGAAAAGGCAGCCCAGCTTGTCCTAGAAAATGGGGCAAACCTCGGCATCTGCCTCGATGGTGATGCCGACCGCGTCATCTTTATCGATGAACACGGCGAGGTCATCAGCGGCGACCGCGTCCTCTGCCTCAGCGCCATCGCCCTCAAGGAAAGGGGCCTCCTTAAAAATGACACCCTCGTCGCCACCGTGATGAGTAATCTCGGCCTGCGTGACGCCCTCAGCAAGCACAGCATCGCCCTCCAGCAGACTCAAGTCGGAGACCGCCATGTCCTCGAACGCATGCGCAGCGGCGACTTCAACTTCGGCGGAGAAAATTCCGGTCACCTCATTTTCTCCGACTTCGCCACCACTGGAGATGGCATTGTCAGCGCCCTCATCCTCCTCTCCATCATCAAAGAATCCGGCAAATCTCTCGCAGAACTCGCCCAGTGCATGGAAGAATATCCCTCCGAGCTCGTCGCCCTCGCCGTGAAAGAAAAGCCTCCGCTCCATTCCGTCCCCGCCATCAAAACCGCGATGGATGCCGCAGAAAATGACCTCGGCGACCAAGGGCGCATCCTCGTACGCTACTCCGGCACCGAAAAAAAACTCCGCATCCTCGTCGAGGCCAAGGAAGCCCGCGCTGCCAAATTCCACTGCAAGGCCATCATCGAAGCAGCCAAAGCCAGTATCGCCTAAACCCCAACCTCAGCCCAACCTCAGTCCCAAGACCCCCAAATTCCCCATGTCTCTCTGGCCTCTCTCCTCTGATAAATCTCAACTCCACCTCGCAGGCCGTAGCCTCGCCGAGTGGGAAACCCTCCTCGGTAAAACCTTCGACCTCACCCATCCATGGGATCTCCTAGACCTCAATGCTGAGCTCATTGCGCAAATCACCGACTGGCCCGGGCACCCCGCGATCCAGCTCGGCGACGACGCCAGAGTCATCATCGGTGAAGGGACGAAGATCCTCCCCGGCGTCTTCATCGAGGGCTCCATCATCATCGGAAAAAACTGCAAAATCGGGCCAAATTGCTACCTCCGTGGCTCCACCTCGATCGGCCATCACTGCCACGTCGGCCAAGCAGTCGAAATTAAAAACTCCATCCTCGCCCACGGCGCCTCCGTCGGCCACCTCAGCTACCTTGGTGACTCCTACCTCGGCGCAAAGGCTAACCTCGGCGCTGGCACCATCACCTCTAATCTCCGCCATGATGGCTCTAACCACCGCTCAGAAGTCGCAGGCCAACTCATCGACACTGGCCGTCGGAAATTCGGCGCGATCATTGGCGATGGCGTCCACACCGGCATCCACACCTCGATCTATCCTGGCCGTAAACTCGGCCCCGGCACCTCGACCCTGCCCGGAGCAGTCGTCTCTAAGGACCTTCACGAAGCTCCCTAATCACAAATCTTTTCGAAGCTCCTAAAAACTGCTACCAAGCAGCCAGAAAGCTCTTCAACTCCCCTCTCTTTTCTTACACTTAACCCATCCACTCTACCACAGAACTCATGTGCGGAATCGTAGCATACTCAGGCTCTAGACCAGCCCTCCCCGTCCTCCTCTCCGGCCTCAAACGTCTCGAATACCGAGGCTATGACTCCGCCGGGGTCGCCGTCGCCACACCAACAGACATCACCATTCGCAAAGCAAAAGGAAAGGTCTCAGAACTCGTGAATCTCCTTAGCGAGGAATCCTCTCTCGAGAGCTCCACCACCGGAATCGCCCACACCCGCTGGGCCACTCACGGCCCCCCCACCCAGGAGAACGCCCACCCTCATGCCGGTGGTAAAAACGGAATCGCCCTCGTTCACAATGGCATCATCGAAAACCACCGCGCCCTCCGTGATAAGCTCAAGGCCGATGGATACACCTTCCTCTCCGAGACTGATACCGAGGTCCTCGCCCATCTCGTAGACTCACTTTATCAAGGAAACCTCACTGAAGCCGTCATCGCTGCACTGAAGGAAGTCGAAGGCACCTTTGGCATCGCCGCCATGGCACACGCCGAGCCCGGCACGCTCGTAGTGGCCCGCCGTGGCTCCCCCATCGTTCTCGGCCTTGGAGAAAAAGAGACCATCGTCGCCTCAGACGCCTCCGCCATCATCAAGCATACCCGCCAAGCCATCTACCTCGATGATAACGACATCGCCACCATCAACGGAAGCGACCTCGACATCCGCACCCTCGACTCCGGCACCGTGACCCGTGAGGCATCCGAAATCGACTGGTCATCAGACGCCGCTGAAAAAGGCGGCTATGAGCACTACATGCTTAAAGAAATCTTCGAGCAGCCAGAAGCCATCAGCAACTCGATCCGGGGCCGGCTCGATCATGAGCGCGGCAGCGCCCTGCTCTCCGGCCTGAATCTCACACCCCGTGAACTCGCCGAGCTCCACCGCGTCCTCATCGTAGGCTGCGGAACCTCCATGAATGCAGGCCTCGTGGGTGAATATGCCGTCGAGGACTTCGCCGGAGTCCTCGCAGAAGTCGAGCAAGCCGCCGAGTTCCGCTACCGGAACCCCATCGTCAACCCCTCTGACCTCGTCGTCGCCATCTCACAATCGGGCGAAACCGCAGATACCCTCGCCGCCGTGCGCGAGGCCATTGACAAAGGCGCCCTCGTCTCCGGGCTCGTCAATACCGTCGGCTCCACCATCGCCAGAGAAACAGGCCGCGGAGTCTACCTCCACGCCGGTCCTGAAATCTCAGTCGCCTCCACCAAAGCCTTCACCTCACAAGTCTCTGTCCTCCTCATGATGGCGCTGAAATTTGCCCGCTCCCGCCGCATGTCACGCGAGGCTGGCCTCCAAATGGTCAGAGAAATCGAAGCCATCCCAGCCCTCGTCCAGCAAGTTTTAGATCAGAACGATGCCATCGCCAAAGTCGCAGAGCGCTACCTTGACCAGACCAGCGCCTTCTTCATCGGCCGCGGCTACATGTATCCCGTCGCGCTTGAAGGAGCCTTAAAACTTAAGGAAATCTCGTACATCCACGCTGAAGGATACCACGCCGCAGAGCTCAAACATGGCCCCATTGCCCTCCTTGAAGCAAGTGTCCCAGTCATTGCGCTCTGTAATGATGGGCCCGGTAAGGATAAAACCCTCGGGAACGTCGCCGAGTGCCAAGCCCGTGACTCACGCGTCCTCGGAATCGTCACCAAGGGAGACCGTGAAGCCATCGCAACGGTCGATGACTTCATTGAGGTTCCGGCTTGTCCACTTCACACCGCAGTCGTCCCCAGCACGGTCGCACTTCAGCTTCTGAGCTACCACATCGCACGGCTCAAAGGCTGCCCGATTGATCAACCTCGCAATCTTGCGAAGTCAGTCACCGTGGAATAGACCCCACAAGGAGCGGCAGAAGAGCCGAAGAGCCGAAGAGCCGAAGAGGAACTCTCCTAATTTGTATAAGTCGGCGCCTGATGCTGGGTGAAGAAATCATCCGTCAACGCCATCATCTTATCCGGATTTCCTGGGAAAGGAGAAGCATCGGGAGGGCGTGGAATATTACGCCCAATCGTAGCATCTTCCGGCTGGCTCCCTGAGATTGAGATCGGCGTCCCCACACTCACAAGGCGGAAGAACTTAGGCGCCACGTTTTTATGCATCCGGAGACAACCACCAGAAGCCGGGAAGGGCTTCATCCAACCCGTATGAAAACCATAACCAGTCTTAAAGCTACACCAGTAAGGCATCGGAGTCCCTTTAAAGCCCCAACCCGCTGGCTTATTCTTTAATTTCACCCCGTGAACTTGGTCTCCCTTGATCGCATAACCATGCGTATTCGCACGGTAGCGATGAGTCTTCGCATTGATACGGAAATTACCGCGCGGAGTAGGTGATGAGCTCTTACCCACCGTCACCGGCATGACCAAGAGAGGCTTATTGCCCTCCATCACATAGGCCATTTGATTTGAAAGCGAGACCTTCACGTGGACCTTTGAGCGATTGCTCGGCAAACTTGCGGGGAGATTGTAATTCTCATAAACCTTCATCGCGGCGGCCATCGTCCCTCCTCCAGAAGGAGCGGCAGCCGAACTGAGCGGAGAACAAGAAGTCGCGAAAAAGCTCGTCGCCACAGAAGCAGCAAGGACACACGAACGGAACAGGAATTTTTTCAGGGGGGATTTCATACCAGCGCAAGGATAAATCCCTTTCTCGAAAGGTCCAGATCTTTGGAGCCCGCCGCTAGAAGCTCATCTGCAGCGCCACCCCCACATCGCGCAATCTCCAATAAATCGCGCTGACTGAGAGATTGCTAGAAAGCCGCTTTGTCAAAGTAAGGTGCGTATCAGTCCCGCTAAATTGAACCAATAATGAAACTTGCTCATGGAGAAGATTCAGACCCGCGATTGGGCGCAGCTCATTTAGCTCATCAATCCAAACCAAGCCAGCATAAGGAGCAGGAGTGATTTGCCAAAATTTTTGCTGAGGAAAAGCCTTACTGATCGTCGCAAAATAGGAGCGCGAACTCACGGCCTCACCACGAAAGGTAAAATCATCCACACTCGTTCCAAAAATCACAGCAGGCCGCCAACCCGCGGCATCTTCTGTGACGAGACGATAGGTCAAAGTTGGATCAAGCTCGTCAGTCAAAGGCCGATAATCCAGCCCTATTCCCAGATCACTCGTCGCCCAATACTTAAAGCTTAAGAAAGCCCTCACAGAATCTCCCAGCTCCGGGAGCCACCTCCCAGTGAAGGAAAACTTAGTCTGAGTTGATGCGCCACTCACGGTGCCGCCTGAGCAAGGTCACAAGGGTCAAGCCGGGACCTGAGAGACCACATTCCCCACAAGCTCGGACTCCGTCGCCCCAAGCATCACACCATAATCTAAGCCCTCACCCGCTGCCTTACCCAGCAAACACAAAATCAAAGTCGCTAAAACAATCATAAATCGCCCCCGCTCCATCATCTTCCCAGCACCAGAGACCTCGAAAATTCGGGAGGACTCAGACCCTACGTGAAAGCCACCAAGGGCCTCGGTTTTTCTTAGCTCACGGAACATAAGAAAGGAATGACATCTTTCTCAGTCGCGTAACAGCCTTTTAATAACCCCACTGCGCCCCCCAACTCGACTCATCCCATTGAAAAAATGGTCACCATTTCCAGATTGCTCAAAGCGGCCCGATAGGACTCATTAAGGACCTGCCATGCCCGATACCCCTTCCCCTACGCTCAAAGCTGCCGTTCATATTGGGGCCAGCCATGCCTCGATGATCATTCTTCGCGTCGCCGAAGACGGCAGTGAAGAGCGCGTCGATTTCCTCGAAAAAAACATCCCCCTCGGGCGCGACATCTTTGGCCACGGCCGCATCCAATCCTCCACCATCGAGCAAGCCGTCAAAGTCATTCGAGGCTTCCAAGACTCCCTCGCCGACCTCGGCCTCAGCGAGATTCCCGTCCGCGCCGTCACCACCAACACCCTTGAAGAAGCCTCAAACTCCGAGGTCTTCCTCAACCGCCTCCAAATCGCCTGCCGCTGGCACTTCGACCCACTCGATGATGGCGAGATGACCCGCCTCGTCTTCCTCAAAACCCGCCGCCGCCTCCGTGACACCCCCTCGATGCAGAAGCGCAACACCATCGTGGCCCACGTTGGCCCCGGCAATGCGCGCCTCATTCTC